>JACSRN010000125.1 GCA_014879735.1 Paracoccaceae bacterium | reverse complement strand
GCGGGCGATGTGATGGGCGAGGCGGCGGGCGCCGGCTTCGACCGGGTCTTTACCAGCGTCGACCACACGCTTGGGCTGAATGTCGAGAACCTGACCCTGCTGGGCAGTGCGGGGCTGACCGGCATCGGCAATGCGCTGGGCAATGCGATCACCGGCAATGACAATGACAACCGGCTCGATGGGCTGGACGGCAATGACACGATCTATGGTGGGGCGGGCAACGATACACTGACGGGCGATCTGGGCCGCGACTTCCTGAGCGGCGGTACCGGCAACGACTTGCTGGATGGCGGCGCCGGCAATGATACGATGCATGGCCTTGACGGCGACGACACGCTGCTGGGCGGTCTGGGTGATGACAGCCTGGTCGGCAATGAGGGCATCAACGTGCTCAATGGCGATGCGGGCAACGACGAGATATATGCCGGGTCGGGGGCGGATGAGTTGTCGGGTGTTGAAGGCAACGACACGCTTTACGGCGGTTTCGGCGACGACACGCTCAGCGGCGGTGAGGGCAATGACACGCTCAGCGCCGGCGCGGGCAACGACTCGGTCTATGGCGATGACGGCAATGACTGGCTCGATGGCGTTGACGGCAACGACACGCTGATCGGTGGCGCGGGCAACGACTCGATCTATGGCGGTATCTATGGCGATGACGGCAATGACTGGCTCGATGGCGGTGACGGCAACGACACGCTCAATGGCGGGACGGGCGACGACATGCTCGACGCCGGCATCGGCGATGACACGCTCGATGGCGGTGGCGGCAACGACACGCTGATCGGTCGCGCTGGCTCCGACACGCTGGCCGGCGACCTCGACAACGATTTCCTTGAGGGTGGCGAGGACGCCGACACGCTCTATGGCGGGACCGGCGACGACACGCTCAATGGCGATGACGGCAATGACTGGCTCGTTGGCGGTGACGGCAACGACACGCTGATCGGTGGCGCTGGCCCCGACACGCTGATCGGCGGTGTCGACAACGATTCCCTTGAGGGTGGCGAGGACGCAGACAGGCTCCATGGCGATGGGGGCAACGACACGCTCAGCGGCGGCGCGGGCGACGACTCGATCTATGGCGGCGCGGGCAACGACACGCTCTATGGCGATGAGGGCAACGACACGCTCTATGGCAATGACGGCAACGACACGCTGATCGGTGGCGCGGGCGATGAATGGCTCGATGGCGATGACGGCAACGACACGCTCTATGGCGGGACCGGCTCCGACACGCTGACCGGTGGCACTGGCTCCGACACGCTGTTCGGCGACCTCGACGACGATTTCCTTGTGGGTGACGAGGACGCAGACACGCTTTATGGCGGGACTGGCGCCGACACGCTCAATGGCGGTTTCGACAACGATTCCCTTGAGGGTGGCGAGGGCGCAGACACGCTCTATGGCTTGGACGGCAATGACTGGCTCGATGGCGGCGCGGGCGACGACTCGATCTACGGCGGTTTCGGCAACGACACGCTCTATGGCGATGCGGGCAGCGACACGCTCTATGACGGGGGGGGCGACGACACGTTCGTGATCTCCTACGAGACCACCAGCAGCGATTACATTCCTGAGTTTGCCGGTCAGGTCGCGGGGGGCGCGGACCGGATCGCGCTTATCGGCGGAAACGGTTCGGTGTCCTACATCGGCAGCGCCGCCTTCAGCTTCACGGGCGAGACCCAGGTGCGCTTTTGGGCCGCCGGCATACTGGAGGTCGACCTGGATGGCTCGACCACCGGAGATGTCTACATCCTGATATCTGCCGCGACCAACGTCGCCGACCTGGTGACGGCGGATTTCCTGCTCGTATGAACCGGATATCGGCGGGCGGCCCCGTGGCGCGGGCGATGCCGTCGCGAAAGCCGGTCGGGCCGCCCGCCCGCCCGGCAGCAGGCCGCCCCCGGACGGCAGAAAGGTTGGGGCCGGCCCCGCAGGATTTTCAGGACAGACATCCACCGCAGCGTGGTTCTTGTGTCGCATGGCCTTGCGGCTGATTGCGGCAGGACACCCCGCGCGCAGCCTCCGCAGGCATCCGTTCACAACGGGCCGCGATTGCCGGCTTTTCGGGAAGGCCCCCGGTGATCCGTCCGCGAAGACCATCGTCCGGACTGCGGCATGCCGCAGCCCTTTCGACCCAAGCGATCCGGGCGGGCTGTCCCATGCGCCCGCCAAATCGCCGCAGGCCGCGCCTTGCGATCGAACGGGGCGTCCGAACAGACCGCGCGGGCTGGCAAGCCGCGGATCGCTCTGCCCGGCGGCGCTGCCGGCGAGTTCAGGTCATTTCGAGCCTGACCGGCTTGGCCGCTCTGCCTTGACCAATGGTCCGAGCGAATCCAGGTATTCCGACCTGTGGCCCTCGGCATAGACCGGGAACTGCACCGGCCGGTCGCGGAAGCTTTTCAGCGGCTGGCCCATGTTCAGGATGCCCTGGCGGCGCTGGTGGCGGATGCTGTCGAAATCCACCTCAAGCGGAATAAGCTCTTCCTGCACATTGCCGCGATGCAGGATCCGCCCGGTGGAATCGACGACCAGCGAATAGCCGTTGCCCCCGGCGTAAAGCCCGTTGATGCTGAATATGACCGACTGGAACATGGCCGCCGAAGCCTGGACGATCGCCAGGTCCGAAGGCCGGTCGACAAAGCTGGCAAGGACCGGATTCAGGATCACCTCGGCCCCCATGTCGACCAGTGTCCGGGTCAGTTCGGGAAACCACATGTCATAGCAGATCGACAGGCCGAAGCGGCCGACCTCGGGCACGTCGAAGACGCAGAATTCGGTTCCCGGCGTGACCCCCTGTTCATAGGGCGTGAAGGGGAACATCTTGCGATAGCGGGTGACGATCTCGCCCTCGGGGTTGATGACGGGGGCGGTGTTGTAGATGTTGCCGTCGCGCTTTTCGAAATAGGATCCCGGCATCAGCCACAGCTTGTGCTTGCGGGCGAGTTCGCGGCATTCGGTCTCGAATTTGCCGTCCATCTCCTCGGCCATGGCGTGGTTCGGGCCATGGGCCGTCAACTCGCTGAAGACGGCCATCTCCACCCAGGGGTAGAGATACATCAACAGTTCGACACGCCGCCGCATGTCGGCGAAATTGTCGCCCATGCCGATGTGCATCTGGATGCCGGCGATCGCAAATCTGCTCATGGTCTGTTTCCGTTTCCGTTTCTGTTCCAGCCGGGCCGGATTGCAAGGGTCATGGCGTCCAGCAGGCAGGCGGCAGATGGCCCGGCGGCCCTGCCTCCATCCGCCACCCGCCCGCCGCAGGGGCCGGAGGCGATACAGCATCCCGGCCATAGCGGATGCGAAAGCGCCGTGCCGGAAAGTCGGCGAAGGTCCAGCTCTGACTGGTTCCATCGGGCCAGAGCAGCGCCATGAGCCCCGACAGCGGGCGATAGACGGCGGTATAGACCGTGCCGAAGCCCTTGTCATAGCCACGGGCGAAAAGGGGTGGCGCCAGGAAGGCGCGCGCCGCCTCGATCCCGCCCACGGCCGGATCCGCGGTCAACCGCGCCAGGCATTCCGCCCGCTCCAGTGTTAGCGTCTCTTGCGCGTGCCGGGGCCATTCCACCCCAAGCTGATGGTTGGTCGCGAACCTGTGCCGCGTGATGATCGGCGGGCGGTCCGGTGCCAGCATCACCGTCGCCCAGTTGCCGCCGCGGTCCAGCAGGGTCAGGTTGTAGGACATATGCGACGGCAGATGGCGCAACACCGCCAGCGCCTCCTCGACATCGGCGCAGACCTCCAGCAGATAGCGGATCACCAGCGGGATGCCGAAGCCGCGGCCGTGTTCGATCCGCCCGCCGAAGGTCAGCGATACCGCCAGGCCGGCATCGTTCATGCCATCGGCCAGCCCGGCCATCCCTTCGACCATGCCCATGACCTGCCGCGCCTGCCAGCCGGTCCGGTAGACCGTGGCCTCGTTCAGGGCGGGATCGAGGTCATAGTTGCGGATCAGCATCGGGCCATGGTGGTCCAGGATGACCGCCTGGCTGCAGTTGACCAGATAGCGCGGCGGGTTCCAGAAGGTCAGAAACTGCGCCGCCGTCTCGTCGGCACCCGCCACGGCGACAAGGCGTTCCCAGATGGGTTCCAGTTCCGGCATATGGCGGCGCAGGGCCAGGCGCGATTGGGTCAGGGTCGGGCCGCTGGCACCGCCGCGGTGCAGGAACCAATCGCGCCAGCCCGGCCAGCCGTGCTGGAAGACCAGGCGCCAGGCCTCGCCCGGCATCTGCTCTTCCAGACTGCGAAATGACAGTTCCAACGCCATCGGTTCCCCTGTTCTGCGGCCCTGGGGATCAGAACCACTTCCCGTCCGTCACGTCGGTCGGCGGGTTGACCGGCGGCTTGGGCATCAGCGCGACACTCCTGAACGCCCCCTTGATCCCGGCACCCCAATCCTTGGCCCGCTGCAGCAACTGCCGCCGGTCCGACTGCATCCGCCCGCGGGTCAGCAGGCAGCCCAGATCAGCCCCGTGGTAGCAATACTCCCCGACACCATAGACCCGGAGATAGAAGGCTTCATGCTCGTCTGCAACACTGCCGATGTTCAGCGCCGGGCGAACAAAGCTGATCTGGCCGTCCTTGTCCATCTGCCAGATCCCCGATCTTGGTGCTTCGACGATCAGTTCGACCTTGTCGTCGGACTGCTTGATGATCAGTTGCGACCAGTGATCGTAGTCGGTCCAGCGGTTCTGGATTTCGTTCAGGTCGATCTCGTAGTCGACATCCATGAATTCCAGCAGGTGGAACAGGAACAGCGGGCAGCCGCCGTAGGTGGTGGTGATCAGATTGGTCGGCGGCGTCGCCCCGGAAACACGCGGGTTCAACTCGCCGAGGTAGACCTCGCTGGTGTCGGTGTCGAGCAGGAAGTCGACGCAGAACACGCCCTTGTAGCCTTCGGCATAAAGCCGGTCGCCGAATTTGCGCGCCATGTCGCGCACTTTTTCGGGAATGCCGGGATCGAGGATGGTCGGCGAAATGTCATTGCCGCACCAGCCCCCCTTGTAGGGGGTCAGTTCCTCGAAGCCGGTGATGTCGGTCATCACCGGGCCGACCAGTGTGCCGTGGCGGGTGGCGCAGCCTTCGATCGTGCCGGGCAGGTGATTGAGCCGCTTCATCACCTTCAGCTGCTGGCCGATGATCTTGGCCTTGTACTTGTCCCAGTCTTCCTCGGACTTGATGAAGAAGGTCGTGCGGCCGCTGTCGCCATAAGGCGTCTGCACCACCAGATCTGTGCCGAGATTTGCAGCCTTCGCCGCTTTGCGAAGCTCCTTGTAGGTGGCGGCCTCGGCAAAACAGTTCGGCGCGCTGGCCACGCCGGCCTCGTTGCCAAGCCGCGTGGTTTCGATCTTGGAATCCAGCCGGTTGCGCAGGGCGGCCGGCGGCAGCGCGATGTCGATGCCGGTCTCTTCGCACAGCGCCTCGGTGCGATCGTCGAACATGACGAAGATCGCCTTGCCCCGCGGGCGGCGGTTCACCCGGGCGACGAATTCGGGGTGCTGCACCAGGTAATTGGCAACATCCTCCATCGAGTTGAAATCCTGCGGGCCCGCCCGGGTGGGCACGAAGATGCGCGGATGCGCGCCTTCGAATATGTCGAAATAGTTCACGAACTCCAGCGATCCGACCCATTGGTCAAGACCAAGCAGGCTGAAGGGCGTGGGGGTGATCACATAAATCGGCGTTTCGTTCTTGCGCAGATAGGTGAAAATCTCGCTCAGACCACGAAGCCTTGTTCCCTCGGTCATTTTTGTCCCTCTTTCCGCTGGCTCACAGGTAGGGCCGAGCCGATCAATCGCCCTCGACCATCCCAGCCAGCAACCCCGCAGGAAGGCCATCGTCAGAAATATCGGCGGAATTGGCAATTGTGAAACGCGCCATCTTCAACATATGGAAGCGGTCAGTGCCTGCCGCCTGACAGGGCGGCAGGCACCGGCCTTGGATTTAGCCCAGATTGATCCAGACCGATTTGGTCTGGGTGTATTGCGTCAGGGCCTCGGCGCATTTGTCACGGCCATTGCCGGTCTGTTTGAAGCCGCCCCAAATCGAGGTCATGTCACCATGGTCGAAGCAATTGACCCAGCAGACCCCGGCTTCCATTTCACGGCCGAACCGGTGCGCCTTGACCAGGTCGCGGGTCCAGACCGAGGCCGCGAGGCCGTAGATCGAGTCGTTGGCGATCTCCAGCGCCTGATCCAGCCCTTCGACCGGCATGATCGCCGCCACCGGGCCAAAGATCTCCTCGCGGGCGATGGTCATCGAAGGTGTCACCCCGGTGAACAGCGTCGGCTCGACATAGGCGCCCTTTGCCAGCGCCGCCGGGGCACCGCCGCCAAAGGCCAGGCGCCCGCCCTCGACCTTGCCGGTCTGGATGAAGCCCATCACCCGGTCGCGATGCTGCGCCGTGACCAGCGGGCCCATCGTGGTTGCTGGATCCAGCGGATCGCCCAGAACAAAGTTCTTCGCCGTGATCTCGATGAATTTCGCCACGAATTCGTCATGCAGGCTGCGCTCGACCAGAATGCGCGAGCCGGCGTTGCAGACCTCGCCCTGGTTGCCGAAGATGCCGTTGACGGCATAGGTTGCGGCCGTCTCCAGATCATCCCAGTCGCCCAGGATGATCTGCGGGGTCTTGCCGCCGCATTCGGTCGAGACGCGCTTCATGTTCGACTGGCCGGCATAGATCATCAGCAGCTTGCCGACCTCGGTCGAGCCGGTGAAGGCGATCTTGTCGACATCCATGTGCAGCGCCAGCGCCTTGCCGACCTCCTCGCCCAGGCCCTGGACGACGTTCAGCACGCCGGGCGGGCCGCCTGCCTCGATGAACAGTTCCGCCAGCAGGCCGGCCGACAGCGGGCTTTGCTCGGCCGGTTTCAGCACCACCGAATTGCCGGTGACAAGCGCCGGCCCCAGCTTCCACGCCGCCATCATCAGCGGATAGTTCCACGGCACGATGATGCCGACGACGCCCAGCGGCTGGCGCAGGATGTAGTGCAGCGCCGCCTCGTCGGTGGCCGTCACGGTGCCTTCGATCTTGTCGCCCAGTTCGGCGAAATAGCGGATCGACATGGCCGAGAAGGGGACGTCGCCATTCATCATGTCCATGACCGGCTTGCCCATGTCCATGCTGTCGAGCACGGCGAATTCTTCGGCATGGGCCTCGATCAGGTCGGCGAACTTCGCCAGTACGGCCATGCGGTCGCGCGGTGCCGTGCGCCGCCAGATGCCGGATTTGAAGGTCTTGCGCGCCACGGCGACGGCACGGTCCACCTCGGCCTGGCCACCGCGGGCGACAGAGGCGATCACTTCGCCATTGGCCGGGTTTATGGTGGCAAAGCTCTGGCCGCTGGCCGAGGACACATAGGCGCCATCGATGAAGTGCTGCGTGCGCAGCTTCGCCGCCCGGGCCCGGTTGGCCCAGAAATCACGGGTGTGTTCGGTCATGATCTTCTCCTGTTGGATGATGTCATTTCTTGGGTCGATCGCGCAGAAGCCCGATCGACAGGATGATAAGCAGGACGGAGGCGACGACGATGGTCGTGCCGATGGCGTTGATTTCCGGAGTGATGCCGCGCCGGAGGGTCGAATAGATGAAGATCGGCAGGGTCACTTCGCGCCCGGTCAGGAAATACGTCACCGGAATTTCGTCGAATGACAGGGTGAAGCAGAGAAGGGCGGCCCCCATGATCGCGCTGCGAATCTCCGGCAGGGTCACGCGAAAGAAGGTCTCAACCGGCCGTGCGCCCAGATCGGCCGAAGCCTCTACAAAGCGCGGATTCATCTTCACCAGACGGGCCAGAACCTGGCTGACCACGATTCCCATCAGCGCCGTGGCATGGCCGATGATCACCGCCGTCAGGCTTTGCGGCAGGCCGATCTGCTTGTAGAAATTCAGCATGGCGATACCCGTCACCAGCCCCGGCAGGCTCAGCGGCAGCAGGATGACATTGGTAAACAGCCGTTTGCCGGGAAAGTCGTGCCGGTACAGCGCCAGCGCGGCCATCGTGCCGATAGAGACCGACAGCAGCGTGGCGAAGAAGGCCACGTAAAGACTGTTCCAGAGTGCCCGCAGGATTTCGGGATTGTTCAGGAAGGCCCGATACCAGTCGAGCGTGAAGCCTGACAGCGGGAACGAGATCACCGGGCTGTCGTTGAAGGAAAAGATGATCAGCACGACGATGGGCAGGTACAGGAAGGCCAGCACCGCCAGAGCCAGTGCCGAAAGCCCCTTTTGCCACCACAGAAGTTTGCGCATGTCTGTCCCCTATCCCAAGGCCACACGGCCGGCGCGGTCGAGCCGGGCCGAAACCCACAGCAGCGCCATCACGATCAGCAGAACCACCGTCGCTAGTGCCGAGCCCAGCGGCCAGTTGAGCGCGGCGCCGAACTGGCTTTGCAGCAGATTGGCCACCATGGTGCCGTCCGGTCCGCCCACCAGCACCGGCGCCACGAAATCGCCAAAGGCCAGGCAGAAGGTGACGGTCGCCCCCGAGATCACGCCGCCGGCCGAAAGCGGCAGGATCACCCGCAGGAATGTGCCGAACGGCCGCATTCCCAAATCCTCGGATGCCTCGATCAGATTGCGCGGAATGTTCTCCAGCGAGGCAAAGACCGGCATCACCACGAAGGGGACGAAGATATAGGTCAGCGTGATGACCATCGACCATTGGTTGTAGAGGAAAAGGCTGATCGGCTGGTCGATCAGCCCCAGCCATTTCAGGGCCGAGTTCAGCGCCCCGTCGGTGCCGAGGATGGTCTTCCAGGTATAGGTGCGCAGCAGATACGAAACCCATAGCGGCACGATCACCAGCATGTAGAGCAGGGCGCGCATCCGCTCGGTCTTGATCACGAAGACCAGGAAATAGGCCAGCGGATAGCCCAGGCAGATTGCGGCGACCGTAACCATTGTCGCAATCTTCGCGGTGCGCAGGATGACCGTGTAATATTGCGGATCCGAGAAGAGTTGCAGGTAGTTGCCGAACTGGAAATCCGGCACGAACAGCGGAAACTGGCGCGTCCAGAAGCTGATCGCGATCATGATCATATAGGGCACGATCAAAAACAGCAGCGCCCAGCCCAGCGGCAGGGCGAACAGCCCCAGGAACGGCAGCGCCGAACGGCGCATGAGGGTGGATTGCTCGCTCATTTCCCGGCCTCGTCGGCAAAGAGCAGGATGTCGCCGGCGTCGATGTGGAACGTCACCGCCGATCCTGGCCCCAGGTTCTGCAGATTCTTCAGCGCGGCACGCGGCACTTCGGCAAAGATCGGGCTGGCAAGCCCCCTTGGGGTGAATTCGATGCGGATCCGGTCGCCGCGGAACAGGACCTCGACCACCTGGCCGGTGATCGCATTGGGGCCATCGCCCAGATGCAGGTTGTCCGGTCTGAGGCCGATCAGCACCGCGGCGCCAGCGGACAGGCCAGCCACCGCCTGGCCCTCGCGCAGCAATTCGGCCCGGTCCGGCCCCAGGGCCAGGCGGTCACGGCCGGCCTCGCGGCCGATCCATGTGCCGCTGATCAGGTTCGCGCCGCCGATGAAATCGGCGACATAGGGGCTCGCGGGGCTGTCATACAGGTCTTCGGGTTTGCCAATCTGGCAAATCCTGCCGGCCTGCATCACCACGACACGGTCCGACAGAGCCATCGCCTCGCCCTGATCATGCGTAACCATCAGGAAGGTGATGCCCAGTTCGCGATGGATGCGTTTCAGCTCGACCTGCATTCCCTCGCGCAGCTTGACGTCCAGCGCCGACAGCGGCTCGTCCAGCAAGAGCACACGCGGGCGGCGGGCGATGGCGCGGGCCATGGCAACGCGCTGACGCTGGCCACCCGACATCATTGCCGGCCGACGATCGGCGAACTTGGTCAGGCCGACCAGTGCCAGGGCATGTTCGACACGGCTTGATACTTCGGATGCCGACAGGTTCGCACCGCGGACGGTCAGGCCGTAGCGGATGTTCTGCGCCACGGTCATGTGCGGAAACAGCGCATAATCCTGAAACACCGTATTCACCGGCCGGTCGAAGGGCGCGGCATAGGTCGTGTCGCGGCCGTCGATCAGGATGCGGCCGGTCGAGGGGAACTCGAACCCGCCGACCATGCGCAGGGTCGTGGTCTTGCCGCAGCCCGATGGCCCCAGCAGGGTGACGAACTCGCCCTCGTCCAGCACCAGGTCGGTCTGGCCCAGGGCCTGCACCAGCCCATAGGATTTGGTGACGCCTTCCAGCGCCACGATAGCGTTCTTGCTCATTGGAAATCCCCGTTGTCGATGGTGGACGACGGCAGATCCGGCCGTCGTCCGGGTTCGGCTGCCGTTACGGGGCGGCCTTCACCGCATTCCAGACCTCGATATACTTGTCGAGCCGGACCGGCTGCTGCCACATCACCAGGCTTTTGACGAAGTCGATGTTGCCGACCTGGCGTTCCTTCTTGGTCTGCTCATCCATGCAGGCCTCGACGGCCGCGGGGTTCACCGGGAAATAGCCCGTCGAAGCGGCAAGCGCGCATTGGCCCTCGGGCGATTGCATGAAGCTCATGTATTTCATCGCGCAGTCCTGGTTCGGGGTGCCCTTCACCAGCATCATCGCATCCATCCAGCCCTCGGATTTTTCCTTCGGGCTGAACTCGGCCACGGTGAAGCCCTTGTTCAGCGCATTCACTTCCTTGGAGGTCAGGCCCGTCCAGGCGTTCGAGACATAGACTTCCTGGTTGGCCATCAATTCGGTCAACTCGCCGGCCGAGGCCCAGTATTTCCGCACCAGCGGCTTCTGCTCGATCAGCTTGGCCTTCACGGCTTCAAGCTGTTCGTCGGTCAGATCGAAGAAATTGTCATAGCCCAGATAGCGCGCCGCCCAATAGATCGCCGACTTGTCATCCCACATCGAGATCTTGCCGGCATAGGCGGGATCGAACAGCACCGCGATCGAATCCGGTGTGCCGGAAATCTGGTCCGGGCGATAGATCAGCGAGACCGAACCCCAGACCAGCGGCACCGCCCAGGTGCTGCCGTCGCTGACCAGCGCCGGGTTCTGCGCGAATTCGGGGTAGATTCCGGCATAGTTCTCGACCATGGCCGGATCGATCGGATCGACGAAACCCGCCAGCGTCAACAGCTGCACCGTGTCGCTCGAGGGGGTGATGATGTCGTAGACGCTGCCGCCTGCCGCCAGCTTCGCTGCGAAATCGTCGTTCGAGCCGACATAAGAGGCAGAGATGGTGCAGCCGGTTGCCTCGGTAAAGGGCTTGGTGATCGACTCGGGGGCATAGCCTTCCCAGGTCAGGATGCTCAACTCTTGCGCGGTGGCGGCGCTGCCCATGGCAACAACGCCCAGGGCAAGGGATGCAATGCGTTTTCTGGCTTTCATGTTTCAATCTCCTTGTTGGGTGGATACGGGCTGCGCGACGTTTTCCGGATCAGGGTCGCCACGTCGATTCCAAGCGCTCTGGCGGCGCTTCTCTTGCTGCGGTGAAGCGCAAGCGCGCTTGCGATCACCCATTCCTCGAAGGATTGAACCTGTTCCTTGAGCGAGGTGCCGGTGCGGTCTCCGCCCGGGCCGCGCAGATAGCGCGCAGGATCGGGCGGGGACGAAGGGGCGGTGAAATGCTCTGCGGTGGCCACGGCCCCGGCCTGGATGCCGGCCTGGCCGATGATATTGTCCAACTCGCGGATATTTCCGGGAAAATCATGTGCCCGTATTCTGGCGACAAAGCTGGGCGACAGGCTCAGCGGCTGATCGCGCCGGGCGTTGAGGCGCGACAGGAACCTTTGCATCAAGGCCTCCAGCATCGCCGGCTCATCGCGCAGCGCGGGCAGGCGCAGGGTGATGCCTGACAGCCGGAACCGCAGATCGGCCCGCAGCGGCGGGGTGTCGCTGCCGGGCGCGTCAAGCGGTCGGCTTGCCGTGGCCACCAGCGTTGCTTTCTGGGGCCTTGTGATCGCCGCCCCCGGCGCCTGGGATGCGCCCGGTGCCTCCAGCATGGCAAGCACCCTTGCCTGCAGGGCAGGCGACAGGTCGTCGATGCCGTCCAGAAACAAGGTTCCGCCATCCGCCTGCGGGACATATCCGCGGCTCCAGGCCTTGTCGCCCGGCACGGGCAGGGCGCCGAACATCTCGCGGTCAAAGTTCTGTTCGGTCAACTGGCGGCAGGGCACATGCACCAGCGGGCGCAGGGGATCGTCGCCCAGAAGATGGGTGATCAGCGCGGTCTTGCCGGTTCCGGTCTCGCCCAGGATCAGCGTGGACAGCCCGGCCGCGACGGCCTTGCGGGCCTGTTCCAGCACGACCCGGTATTCGCCCTCGAACACCAGATCACCCGCGCGGGCCTTGCCCGAGGCAAGGCGGAACTCCCGGTCAAGGCCGGGCCGGCCTGCCCCTTGCTCGCGCAGGACCAGAAGACCGGCATAGGGCGGCCCGTCGCTGCTGCGCAGCAAGGACAGGCCGAGCGTGGCGGGCTTTCCCGAAGGGGTGGTGAACTCGCCCTGATAGCGCTGCAACCGGGCCAGCGCCGCTGCGGTGTCGCGCATGATCTCGCCACAGTTGCGTGCCAGGCGGGACAGGTCGGTTCCCAGAAGATCGGCCCGGCTGATGGCCACCAGCCGCTCGAAGGCCAGGTTGATCATCCGGATCCGACCGTCCCTTTCGACCAGCGCCACGGCATCTGGCAGGGCATTCAGGAACAGTCCGAAGGCCGGATCGTCGACAAAGACCGGACGGGTGCGAAAGGCGCCGGGCCGGTCGGCGCGTTGCATGGGGTAGAATTTCATCTCGCGCCCCCCGCCCGCCGCAAAGGTTTCGCGTGGCCGGGCTGACGCCAGGCCGAGATCACCAGCCAACCTTCGGCGCCTTCGGTCAGGGCAGAGTGCAGCAGCCAGACCCCACCCTCGCTTTGGGGGCAGGGCAGTTGCAGTTCGACGCCATCGCCCTGGCCGAGCACGGCCATCTCGCGCAGCCGCCGCACCGTTTCCGCCGGAAAGCCCGCAGCCTCCAGCGACCAGCCGCGCTGAAGCCCGGCACCGAGCATCCTTTCGGCCGCGGGATTCACCGCAAGAATCCCGTCATCCTGTCCGACGACGATAACCGGGTCGGGAAGGGCGGTCAGAATCCCCACCATCTCCGAGGCCTGGCTTGCGAGATTATCCTCGCGCGCGCGTTCGAGGCTGATGTCGCGCACCGTGCCCCACATCCGCAGCAGATAGCCGTTCTCGACTTTGGCCCGGAACGAGTTCACCACCAGTATTTCCGAGCCGTCGTGGCGATGGTCGATGGCCACCGCGCCATCGAGCGCATAGTCCGCCCGCACCAGATCGCGCACCATCGCGCGGTTGACCGGGGTTTCGGGGAAATAGCGCGACACCGGCTGATCATGGAAATCGACGCCATGGGGCAGTTGATAGAGCCGCGCCATCGCCGGATTGCAGGCCCGCCAGCAGCGGGCATTGCGGAAGAACTGATCGATCACCGAATCTTCTGTCAGGTCCAGATCGATGGGTTCCTGATATTCGATGCACCAGAAGGCCTCGGGCGCCGTTCCCAGCATGGCCGACAGGATCTCGGCCTGGGCGATCATCTCCGCGGCATAGGCGTCGGACAGTTCTGCCAGCAGGGCGATACGCAACTCGATCTGCGCGGCCTGCCGCGCCATGCCGATCATTGCCGGAATGGCCGGCCGGCCCGGAACCGCCAGCGAATGCTGCACGATTTCACTCTGGGCGCCGCCCGCGATGAAGTCGCGGACCAGCCGCGCCGTCTCATCCGGCAGCAATACCTCCAGTGTCCGTGCTGATCCCACCGGCTGTTCCATGAGCCGGCAAAGACGTTCGTCGGCGCCGAGGATTCCGCCCTGCAGATCCACGACCAGAACAAGGGCGGCGGGATAGGCGGGATCCGTGCTGCCGGATCGCGACAGGAGAGGGGGCGTGATGTTTGGCATGGTGGATTGATCTCCGGGCAGGGAAAGAGTGACATCCGCAGCCTTGCAGGCGGGGAAAATCGCAGTATTGCGATGAATCCCTCAAGTTTCGATGCGAAATCGCTGCGTTTGCTGCAAATGTGCAGCGTTTTGTCGAAGTTGGGGGTTGGGATGGCCCGAATCACCCGAGATCGCCGGCGACCGGACCGCGTCACAGTTGCCGCTTCAATCCAGGGCCGCCGCGGCGACCGGCAGGGTCCGGGCCTGTGGTTTTCGCCACGGATCCGGGCCTCGGATGGCGGTGCCCGAACCCCGCGGCGGTCGTGCCATGGGCGTGGCCGCCCCCGTCATCGACCGTTTCGCGCAAGGTGCCGGCTTTCCGCTGCAAGCCGCGGATTGCCTGTTGACTCCGCCTCGCGCGCGGCTAAAAGGCAGGCTGCAAGAATTTCTCGGGAAGGCATCGCTTTCCCGGCACAGGAGAAACGACTATGGCGAAGCCGACGACGATCAAGATCCGTCTGAACTCGACGGCGGGCACCGGGCACTTCTAC
>JACSRN010000031.1 GCA_014879735.1 Paracoccaceae bacterium | reverse complement strand
ATTCGGTCAACCCTGGGACACCTGGGTGTATCGCGGCCTTGCCTTGCTCCTGATCGGCTGCCCTTGCGCTCTGGTCATTTCGGTCCCCGCCTCCATTGCCTCCGCCATGTCCACCGGGGCGCGGCGTGGGCTGTTGATGAAGGGCGGCGCAGTGATCGAGGCGGCGGCGAAGGTGGAGGTCGTGACCTTCGACAAGACCGGAACGCTGACGCATGGCCGCCCGCAGGTGACGGATGTGGTGCCGTTCGGGGCAACGACCGAGGCCGAGCTTCTTGCCGTTGCTGCGGGCGTCGAAACAGGGTCGAGCCACCCGCTGGCGATTGCGATCCTGAACAAGGCCAAGGACGCGGGCGTTTCCGCGCTGCCGTCGCAGGATGCCAAGGCCCTGATGGGCAAAGGCGTTGTTGCAACCGTGGGCGGCGCGGTGGCCTATGTATCCTCGCCCCGTTATGCGATGGAGCATGGCGGGCTCGATGGCATCGGTCTTCGGCAGGCCACGATTTTTGAGGAGGACGGAAAGACCGCCGTCGCCGTGTTCCGCGAAAAGACCCCGCTGGGCCTTATCGCCATGCGAGACGAGCCGCGTGCGGATGCCAAAGACGCGGTGCGCCAGTTGACGGCCATGGGAGTGACATCGGTGATCCTGACCGGGGACAACCCGCGCACGGCCGCCGCGATTGCCGGAAGTCTTGGGCTGAAGTTCGAGGCCGACATGCTGCCCGAGGACAAGCTCGCCTATATCCGCGAGATCGGTACCCAAGGCAGCGTGATGATGATCGGCGACGGCATCAACGACGCCCCCGCGCTCAAACAGGCAAGCGTTGGCGTGGCGATGGGCTCGGGAACTGATGTGGCGCTGGAAACGGCCGATGCGGCCATTCTTCGTGACCGAGTGACCGACATTCCCGCCACGATCCGTCTGTCGCGCGCTGCGATGGCCAACATCCGCCAGAACGTGACCATCGCGCTCGGGCTGAAAGCCGTCTTCCTCGTGACCTCGGTATTCGGTCTGACCGGTCTCTGGATCGCGATCCTGGCTGACACCGGAGCGACTGTGCTGGTGACGCTGAACGCGCTGCGCCTGCTGCGGTTCAATCCGGAACGGGAGGCGTAGGACGATGATCTCCGGTTTCGGCTGGGCCGCACTGGCCCTTCTCTTCGGCTATCTGGCCCTGTTCTTTTGGGGCAGCGCGCTGGCCGCGAAAGCGGCGGGTCGGCCTGTATGGCTGTTCGCCCGCGCCACGGGGCGCGATCGGCTGGCGGCAATCGGGTTTCGCGTGGCCTTTGCCTTGGCGTTCTTCGGGCCGCTCCTCTGGCTCGCCGTGCCTATCCTGCACAAGATCGATCCGCTTTGGACCGAGGGGCGCGGCGTCCTCCTTGGTCTGATCGGGGTCTTTGTCGCGGGGCTTGGCGCGATGGTGGCCTTTGCCGCGCAGATGTCGATGGGATCATCCTGGCGCGTCGGCTTGGTGGGCGGCGAGACGGGCGATCTGGTTTCGGGCGGGCTTTACCGTTTCAGTCGCAACCCAACCTTTGTGGGTCAAGCGGCGCTGCTGGTGGGTGTTGCGATGGCGGTTCCGGCAATCCCTACGGTCCTGGCCCCGCTCCTGTTTCTCTGGTCGGCCAGCACGCAAGTCAGGTCGGAAGAGGCCGCCCTGCGCGCGGCGATCGGGCCGGACTATGATCGTTACGCCGCGTCGGTCCCACGCTGGATCGGCATCAAGAGCAAGGCCGTAGAATGACCAGGGTGATGCTGACTTCGCTGATTGCTGCCGCAGTGGTGGCAGACCAGTTGACCAAGACCGCAGCGCTGTCGCTGCTGTCGCAGGGGACTGCGGTCCCGGTCCTGCCGGGCCTCAACCTTTCCCTCGGGTTCAATACCGGCGCGAGCTTTGGCATGATGGGCGGGTTCATGGCGGGTAAGCCCCTTCTGATGGCTGCGCTGACGGGCGCACTGACCATCGCCTTCGCCGTCATGGCATTCCGGGCGCAACCTGCTTTGGAAAGGGCAGGCTTTGCACTGGTCGTGGGCGGGGCGCTTGGCAACATCATCGACCGGCTTCGGCAGGGTGCCGTGACTGATTTCCTTGATTTCTATTGGCGTGACTGGCACTGGCCCACGTTCAACGTCGCCGATATTGCGATCACTCTCGGCACGGTCCTGATCCTTGCCGCCTCGCTTCCCCTTCGTCGCCGCAAGGAGCCGGTTCTTGACCAAAGCTGACCCGCAGAGCCTGTCGCGTGACGACCTTTCCTTGACCGTCGCTTTCCTGATCGCACTGGCGGCCACGCTTGGTGCGCTCTTCATCGGAGAGGTGCTTGGTCAGATGCCCTGCACGCTCTGCTGGTATCAGCGTATCGCCATGTTCCCCTTGGTGCCGATCCTTGGCCTGTCGCTCTGGCGGGGAGACGGGATGGCGCGCACCTATGGCTTGCCGTTGGCTTTCGCCGGGCTCGCACTTGCGGCATGGCATTCGGGCCTGTACGCAGGGATCCTGCCCGCACCGATCGTGCCATGCACTGAAAATGGCCCCTCCTGCACCGGTGAGGCGCAGATGATCCTTGGCCTGCCGATCCCCTATCTCTCAGCGGTCGCCTTTGCGGCGATCCTTGCCTGTCTCATCCTGCCGAAAGGACACCGCACATGAACCGCCGCACCCTTATCC
>JACSRN010000107.1 GCA_014879735.1 Paracoccaceae bacterium | reverse complement strand
CTTCGCCGCGATCCGGCGCCCACGATCTGGGCCTATCGCATGCAGCGCGTGATGCTGACGCCCTATCTTCGGGCGCTCCTGCGGGTTGGCCTGCCCAGCCTGGCGGTGCTTGCTGCAGCGGCGATCTATCTGTCCGACGAGGCGCGCCGCGACGGCATGGCACGCATCTTCACCGACTTGCGCGAGAAGTTCGAGCAGCGGCCCGAGTTCATGGTGACGCTCGCCTCGGTCGAGGGCTGTTCCATCGAACTGGCCGAAGCGGTGCGCGACAAGCTGGCGCTGCGGCTGCCGCAATCGAGTTTCGATCTCGACCTCGAAGCCGCCCGGCTGCGGATCGAGGGGCTCGATGCCGTGAAATCGGCCGATCTGCGCGTGCGTTCGGGCGGCATTCTGGAGGTGATCGTGACCGAGCGCGAGCCGGTGGCGATCTGGCGCACCGACGACGGGCTGACATTGGTCGACGACACCGGGCACCGTGTGGCCAGTCTTCTGGCGCGCAGCGACCGGCCGGATCTGCCGCTGATCGCGGGGCTGGGCGCCGATGCCGCAACGCCCGAGGCGCTGGAGGTCCTTGCCGCCGCCGGCCCGCTGATCCCGCGGCTGCGCGGGCTGGTCCGGGTCGGCAACCGGCGTTGGGATCTGGTGCTTGATCGCGGCCAGACCATCCTGCTGCCCGATGTCGGCCCGGTGCGCGCGCTGGAACGGCTGATCGCGCTCGACCAGGCCGAAGACATCCTCAACCGCGACCTGCTGGCCGTCGACCTGCGCGTCAGCCAGCGGCCCACGCTTCGACTGTCCGCCGATGCCTTGACCGAACTGCGCCGTGCGCAGGGATTGCCAGTGCTGGAGACCAACCTGTGACCGACCTCTACCAGACCCAACGCGCCATGAGAAACATGCGCCGGGCTGCGATGCAGCGGGGCGTGATCGCAATTCTGGATGTGGGCACCTCGAAGATCGCCTGCCTGATCCTGCGCTTCGACGGCGAGGCGCGATTGCGAGAAACCGATGGTGTCGGCCCGATGGCCGGCCAAAGCCAGTTCCGCATCATCGGCGCGGCGACGACGCGCAGCCGTGGCGTCCGCTTCGGCGAGATCACGGTAATGAACGAGACCGAACGCGCGATCCGCACCGCGGTGCAGGCCGCGCAGAAGATGGCGAATGTGCGCGTCGATCACGTCATCGCCTGCTTCTCGGGCGCCGAGCCGCGCAGCTATGGCCTTGCCGGCGAGATCGAACTGGCCGACAGCGTGGTAACGGAACAGGACATCGCCCGCGTCCTTGCCGCCTGCGACACGCCCGATATCGGGCAGGGTCGCGAGGTGCTGCATGCCCAGCCGGTGAACTTCGCGCTGGACCACCGTTCTGGCCTGGGTGATCCGCGCGGGCAGATCGGCAACCGCCTGGCCTGCGACATGCATCTGCTGTCGGTCGACGGCGGCGCGATCCAGAACCTGCTCTATTGCATCCGACGCTGCGACCTGGAACTGGCCGGCATCGCCTCCTCCTCCTATGTCTCGGCGGTCTCCAGCCTGGTCGAGGACGAACAGGAACTGGGCGCGGCCTGCATCGACCTGGGCGGCGGCGCGACCGGCGTGTCGATCTTCATGAAAAAACACATGATCTTTGCCGACAGCGTGCGGATGGGCGGCGATCACGTGACCTCGGACATCTCCAAGGGGCTGCAGATCTCGGTCGGCACCGCCGAGCGGATCAAGACCCGCCATGGCGGGCTTTTCGCCACCGGCATGGACGACCGGGAAATGATCGAGATCGGCGGCGACAGCGGCGACTGGGAAAAGGACCGTCGGCGGATCAGCCGCACCGAACTGATCGGCATCATGCGCCCCCGCGTCGAGGAGATCCTCGAAGAGGCGCGCGAGGTGCTGGAAGTGGCGGGTTTCGACCACCTGCGCAGCCAGCAGATCGTCCTGACCGGCGGCGCAAGCCAGATGCCGGGCCTTGACGAACTGGCGGCGCGCATTCTTGGCAGCCGGGTGCGGCTGGGCCGGCCGCTGCGGGTGCAGGGCCTGCCGCAGGCCGCCACCGGACCGGCCTTTGCCTCGGCCGTCGGTCTCTGTCTTTTCGCCGCTCACCCCCAGGATGAGTGGTGGGACTTCGAAATCCCAACCGAGCGCTATCCGGCCCGGTCGCTGCGTAGGGCCTTCAGATGGTTCAAGGACAACTGGTAAACGCAACCACTGGTTTCCTTCGCAAAATACCGCTTATGGGCGGCAGATCCGGCCTATATTTTGTGGGATTGGATCGTTTTTCTGATGACCTCTATCTGCGATGCAGCTAGAGTTGCGGACAATACGGCGGATCCGGCCCGGGACAGGCCTGTCTGTCGAAAGAAGGCGGACGGCGGCGTCATAAGAAACGGACAGGCGGAACCATGGCACTCAATCTGACGATGGCGAACCAGCGCGATGAGCTGAAGCCGCGCATCACGGTCTTTGGTGTGGGCGGCGCGGGCGGCAACGCCGTGAACAACATGATCGACAAGGCGCTTGAGGGGGTCGAGTTCGTTGTCGCGAACACCGATGCCCAGGCGCTGCAGCAGTCGAAGGCATCGTCGCGCATCCAGATGGGCCTGAAAGTGACCGAGGGGCTCGGCGCAGGCGCCAAGCCGTCGATCGGCGCCGCGGCGGCCGAAGAGACCATCGAGGAAATCGTCGATCACCTGGCCGGCGCACATATGTGCTTCATCACCGCCGGCATGGGCGGCGGCACCGGCACCGGCGCCGCGCCGATCATCGCCCAGGCCGCGCGCGAGCTGGGCGTGCTGACCGTCGGCGTGGTCACGAAGCCCTTCCAGTTCGAGGGCAACAAGCGGATGAAACAGGCCGAAGACGGGATCGAGGCGCTGCAGAAGGTGGTCGACACGCTGATCATCATCCCCAACCAGAACCTGTTCCGCCTGGCGAACGAGCGCACCACCTTCACCGAAGCCTTCGCCATGGCCGATGACGTGCTCTACCAGGGCGTCAAGGGCGTGACCGACCTGATGGTGCGTCCGGGCCTGATCAACCTCGATTTCGCCGATGTCCGTGCGGTGATGGATGAGATGGGCAAGGCGATGATGGGCACCGGCGAATCCGAAGGCGAAAGCCGCGCCATCCAGGCTGCCGAAAAAGCCATCGCCAACCCGCTGCTGGACGAAATCAGCCTGCACGGCGCCAAGGGCGTGCTGATCAACATCACCGGCGGCTATGACCTGACGCTGTTCGAACTGGACGAGGCGGCGAACATCATCCGCGACAAGGTCGATCCCGATGCGAACATCATCGTCGGCTCGACGCTCGATACCTCGATGGAGGGCCGGTTGCGCGTCTCGGTCGTGGCGACCGGCATCGATGTGAACCATCAGACCAAGCCCGAGATACCGCATCGCCGGCCGATGGCCGCAATCAACCCGCCGCTGTCGCTGACCCAGCCGGCCCCGGCACCCGAACCGCGGCGCGAGGCTCCGCGGCCGGCTGTTGCCGCCGCGGCTGCCCCGGTCGCGCCGCCGCCGGCCGCGCAACCCGCGCCCCTTGCCGCCGAGATGCCACGCGCGCCGGATCTGTTCGAGGGGCAGGACGACCATCACCACAGCTTCCAGTCGTCCTACGAACCGGAAGAGCGGCTGGACAACGACCTGCCGCAGCCGGTCTATCGCCCGCAATCGGCGGCCGTTGCGCGGCCTGCGCCCTCGGCCATCGATGCCGATCCGGGCAGCTTTGTCGCACCGAAGCCGGCACCTGCGCGGGTGCCTGGCCAGCCTTCGCCCGAAGCGCTGGCGCGCCTGCAGGCAGCGGTGTCGAAGGCCCCGGCGATGAATGCGCAACGCGCCGCGGCCCAGCCCGCGCCGCAACCTGCCGCACAACCGGCCGCCGCGGGTCGCCCGCGCTTTGGCATCGGCAGTCTGATCAACCGGATGGCCGGCCATCCCGAGGGCGGTGAACGCCCCGTCCCGCAGCCTCGCCAGCAACCGCCGGTGACGGCCTATGATGACGAAGCCGAACATGGCGCTGACCATGACCGGATCGAAATCCCGGCCTTCCTGCGCCGTCAGGCAAACTGACGCGGAGCAGAACCTCTTCGAGCACGGGCCCGGGAGACCGGGCCTTTTTTTCTTTTGTTTCCTTGTGCTTGCGGACCACAAATCAGTGTCACAATCCGTCGTAAAAGGTGAATTGAGTGATAAGGTCCGCTTTACTAACTAAGATGCAGCCGGACCGGGCTTGAACCGGCCCGCGCTGACCGGGGTAATCGAAGGGCCTGAACGTGCAGAATACGCTGAAAACGGCGGCCGTCTTTACCGGGGCCGGACTTCACACCGGCCTTCCCGTGCGCATGACCGTGCGGCCTGCGGCGGCGAACACCGGCATCTGGTTCCGTCGCACCGATATTGCCGGGCCGCAGGCACTGGTGCCGGCGATCTGGTCCGCCGTCACGCCCTCGCGCCTGTGCACGGTGGTGGAGAATGAGGCCGGCGTCTCGGTTTCCACCATCGAGCATCTGATGGCAGCGCTGGCGGGCTGCGCGATTCACAATGCGCTGATCGAAATCGACGCGCCCGAGGTGCCGATCCTTGACGGTTCGGCCGAACCCTTCGTAGCCACCTTCCTGGCGCGGGGCCTGCAGCCGCAGGATGCGACGGTGCAGGCGATCAGTGTCCTGCGGCCCGTCGAAATCCGCGAGGGCGAGGCAATGGCGCGGATCGAGCCGGCCGACATGCTGCAGATCGATTTCCGCATCGAATTTGCCGAGGCCGCGATCGGTCGGCAGGAGCGCAGCCTGCTGATGTCGAATGGCGCCTTCGTGCGTGAACTTTCGGACAGCCGGACCTTCTGCCTCCAGTCCGATGTGGATGCGATGCGCCAGAAGGGCCTCGCACTGGGCGGCACGCTGGAAAATGCCGTCGTCTTCGATGGCGACCGCGTGGTCAGCCCCGGTGGCCTGCGCCATGCCGATGAACCCGTTCGCCACAAGATGCTGGATGCCCTGGGCGATCTGGCGCTGGCCGGTGGGCCACTGCTGGGGCGCTACACCGGCGTCCGCGCTGGCCATGCCATGACGAACCGGCTTCTGCGCGCCCTTTTCGCCGATCTGTCGAACTACCGGATCGTCGATTGCGGCCATCGCGTCGGCGACAAGTTGCCAGGCGTGGGCGTCCATCGTGGCGATCTGCCGTCGGCCCGGTATCTGGCCGCCTGAAAGGGTCGTCTTATCCCGTCCCAGCCGCCTGACGGTTGCCGCGAAAGGCGTTTTGCGCAGCCGATTTTTCTGTGCTAGGACGGGGCAAATCGCCCGGCGGGGGTGGCGCTTGCGGCGCGCCCTGGACCGGCGCCCCGGACTCAGGTTGGATAGGCGGAAGATGGCAGGCAAGGCGACGGGCATGCGGATCGGGGCTGTGTTGCTTCTGTCATCCGTGCTGGCAGCCTGTGGCGGCGGGGGGGGCAGTTCACCCTCGGGAACCGAATTCGAAAACCTGACGGCCGAGCAGATCTACCGCCAGGGCGAGGTCAAGCTGGAAACCGGCAAGCGGCCGGCCGATGCGCTGGTCTATTTCCAGGAAATCGAGCGGCTTTACCCCTATACCGAATACGCCAAGCGCGCGCTGATCATGCAGGCCTTCGTGCTGCACAAGACAAAGAAATACGAAGAGGCCCGTGCCGCCGCTCAACGCTATCTCGACTTCTACCCGGGCGATGAGGATGCGGCCTATGCGCAGTATCTGCTGGCGTTGTCCTATTACGACCAGATCGAGGATGTTGGCCGCGACCAGGGCCTGACCTATCAGGCGCTGCAGGCCATGCGCGACGTGATCGAGCTTTATCCCGACAGCGAATATGCCCAGTCGGCCGTGCTGAAGTTCGACCTGGCCTTCGACCATCTCGCCGCGAAAGAGATGGAGATCGGCCGCTACTACCTGAAGCGCAAGAACTATACTGCGGCGCTGAACCGCTTCCGCTCGGTCGTGCAGGATTTCCAGACCACGACCCACACCGCCGAGGCGCTGTATCGCATCGTCGAATGCTACCTTGCCCTCGGCTTCGAGGAAGAGGCCCAGACGGCGGCGGCGATCCTCGGCTACAACTACCAGTCCTCGCCCTTCTATCAGGACGCCTTCAACCTGCTGAAGGGCAGGGGTCTTGCGCCCGAGGCCAAGGGAAACAGCTGGCTGGCCAAGATCTATCGCCAGATGATCCGCGGCGAGTGGTTGTGAGGGGGACGGGCGGGGCGCCCATCCTGCGGAAGGCCGATGCTGCGCTCGCTTGAAATCCGCGACATCCTGATCGTCGACCGCCTTGTGCTCGACCTTGGGCCGGGGTTGAACGTGCTGACCGGGGAAACCGGGGCGGGCAAGTCGATCCTGCTTGACGCGCTGGGGATGGTGCTGGGCTGGAAGGGCCGGGCCGATCTGGTGCGGCAGGGCGCCGAGCGCGGCGAGGTTACGGCGGTCTTCGACCTGCCGGCAGGCCATCCGGCGCTGGCAGCGCTGGAGGCGGCGGGCATCGCGGCCGAAGGCGAGTTGATCCTGCGCCGGACCGCGCATCCTGACGGGCGGCGGCAGGCCTATGCCAACGACCGTCGCGTCACGGCCGAGGCTTTGCGCACGGTCTCCGAGACGCTGGTGGAACTGCATGGCCAGCATGACGACCGTGGCCTGCTGAACCCTCGTGGCCACCGTGCGCTGCTTGATGCCTTTGCCGGTGTCGACCTTGCGCCGTTGCGGGCGCTCTGGTCCGCGCAACGACAGGCGCGTGACACGCTCTATGAGGCCGAGGCACAGATCGCACGGGCGAAAACCGAAGAGGATTTCCTGCGCCATGCGGTGGCAGAGCTGAAAAAGCTGGACCCGAAACCCGGCGAGGAGGCGGCGCTGGACAGCCGCCGGCGGGGGATGCAGGCGGCGGCCCGGATCCGCGAGGATGTGGCGCGCGCGCTGGCGGCTTTGTCCGACGACGGCGCCGAGGGCCGGATGCGCGATGCGCAGCGCTGGCTGGAAGATGTGGCCGATCGCGCCGAAGGAGGCCTCGACGCGCCCTTGGCGGCACTTGGCCGGGCCATGATCGAACTGGCCGAGGCACAGGCCGGGGTGGAGGCCTGCCTCGAAGTGCTGGAGTTCAACCCCGCAGAACTGGAGGCCGCCGAGGAGCGGCTGTTTGCCATCCGCGCGCTGGCGCGCAAGCATGCCGTCGCGCCCGACGATCTGGCAGGGCATACACAGGCGCTGACCCTGCGCCTGCAGGCGCTGGACGCCGGAGAGGCCGGGCTGTCGCGGCTCTCGGCCGCGGTGGTCGAGGCAGAGGCGGCCTATGCCGATGCGGCACGCCGCGTCTCGGCGCTGCGGGCAGAGGCGGCGGTGCGGCTTGACCGGGCGATGGCGGCAGAGCTGGCGCCGCTGAAGATGGAACGCGCGGTCTTCGCGACCGTCCTCTCGGCGGCGGAACCTGGGCCGGAGGGTCAGGACCAGATCACCTTCACGGTGGCCACCAACCCCGGCGCGCCGCCGGGACCTCTGAACCGCATCGCCTCGGGCGGGGAACTCAGCCGCTTCCTGCTGGCGCTGAAGGTCTGCCTGACCGGGGGCGGCGAAGGATTGACGATGATCTTCGACGAGATCGACCGTGGCGTCGGCGGTGCAACTGCCGATGCCGTGGGCCGCCGGCTGAAGGCGCTGGCCGAGACCGCGCAGGTGCTGGTCGTGACCCATTCGCCGCAGGTTGCCGCGTTGGGGGCGCATCATTGGCGGGTGGAAAAGCGCATCTCGGGTGATAGCACGCTGTCGACCGTTACCGCACTGGACGCCGTGGCGCGGGTGGAGGAGATCGCGCGCATGCTGTCGGGCGATACCGTCACCGATGCGGCGCGGCAGGCGGCGCGGGCGCTGTTGCAATCATAGCGCCAGCTATGCCCGGGGCGCATGGCGACCTTTCGGTATCGGGGGGTTTTCGCTGCAGCGCAGTATCGTATCTAGCGGGTGGGAGGACCGCATAGGAGACGACGATGCCAAATCCGCTTCGCAACCTTACCCGCCGGCTGCACCTGCCCGCGATGTTCCCCAGCGTCGAGCAACAGGAACTGGCCTATCTGAACGCCGCTCAATCGATCGCCGATCTGGAATGGCGCCAGCGCGAAATCGACCTTGGCCTGTTCCGCCGCAGCTCCGCGCTGGGCTGATCTTCAGGCCTCCAGGTCTTCAGATCTTCAGGGCACCAGCTTTCCCGGGTTCATCAGCCCCATCGGGTCGAGCGCGGTCTTGATCCGCCCCATGGCCTGCCAGCCCGCACCATGTTCGGCCGCCATCAGCCCGCGCTTGCCGGCGCCGATGCCGTGCTCGCCGGTGATGGTACCGCCCAGCCGCAGTGCACGGTCGGCCATCCGGGTCGCCAGCGCCTTGGCTGCGGCGACCTCGGCCGGGTCCTGGGGGTGGACCAGCAGGATCGCGTGGAAGTTGCCGTCCCCCACATGGCCGAGGATCGGCCCGGGAAGGGGCGAGGCCGCAATATCCGCAGCGGTTTCCTCGACCGCCCGGGCCAGTTGCGAGATCGGCACGCAGACATCCGTTACCATCGCCAGGCAGCCGGGGCGCGAGGCGAGGATGGCGTGATAGGCCGCGTGCCGCGCGGCCCAGAGACGGCTTCGATCCTCGGTGGCACTTGCCCATTGAAAGCCGGTCTGGCCAAAGGCCGCCGCCAACTCGCCAAAGCGTGCGGCCTGCTCCTCGACGGCGGCGGGGCTGCCGTGGAACTCGACCAGCAGAAGCGGCGACAGCGGCAGCGTCAACCGGGAATGGGCGTTGACCGCGGCGACCGTGGCGGCGTCAAGAAATTCGATCCGTGCCATGGGCAGGCCCGACTGGATCGTCGCGATCACGCAATCGACGGCGGCAGCAAGGCCGGGAAAGCTGCAGGCCGCCGCGGAAACCGCCTCGGGCTGGCCATGAAGACGCAGGGTCAGTTCGGTGATCAGGCCCAGCGTGCCTTCGGCGCCGACGAACAGCCCGGTCAGGTCGTATCCGGCCGAGGATTTCGCCGCCGCGCTGCCCGTCCGGATCACCTCGCCCCCGGCAAGGACGACTTCCAGCGCCAGCACATTGTCGCGCATCGTGCCGTAGCGTACGGCGGTGGTGCCCGAGGCCCGGGTCGAAGCCATGCCGCCAAGGCTTGCATTGGCACCGGGGTCGACGGGGAAGAACAGGCCGGTGGTGCGCAGCTCGCGGTTCAGTGCCTCGCGGGAAAGACCGGGCTGGACGCGGACGATCATGTCCCCGGCCCGGATGTCCAGAACCCGGTCCATCCGGGCGAAATCTACCGTCACCCCGCCCTGCAACGCCAGCGCATGCCCTTCAAGCGAGGTTCCGGCACCCCAGCCGACCAGTGGAAAGCCATGCTCTGCCGACAGCCGGGCCAGCGCCGCCACCTCTGCCGTGGTCTCTGGAAAGACGACGGCCTCGGGGGGTGGACCGGCGATCAGGCTTTCGCTTTGCGCATGCTGGGCAAGGACGGCGCCGGCGGTGGACAGGCGCGGGCCGAACAGCTCGGACAGCGCGGCAAGTGCCCCGGGCGCCAGCACGGACCTACCAGCCCAGCCGGTCGCGCAGCGAATACCAGGTCATCGCCAGCGCCAGCAGCGGCCAGCGTGTCAGCGTGCCACCCGGAAAGCTGCGTTGCGGCAGGCTGGCGATCAGGTCGAAGCCTGCGGCATTGCCCGCCGCTGCCTCGGCCATCAGCTTGCCCGCCAGCGTGGCCATCGCCACCCCATGCCCGGAGTAACCCGAGGCCGACATCACATTCTGCGCCGGCCGGGTGAAGCAGGGCATGCGGTTCATGGTGATCGCCAGCGTGCCGCCCCAGGCAAAATCGATCCGGGCATCCTTCAGTTGCGGATAAACCTCGAGCATGGGCTTCGACACCGTCTTCACGATGTCGGGGAAGCGGTAGCCGTAGCTCTCGCCGCCACCGAACAGCAGGCGGCCATCCTCGGACAGCCGCCAGTAGTTCACCACGAACCGGGTGTCGGCCACGGCTACGGGCTCGGACAGGATGTCCTTTGCCCGTGCGCCCAGCGGCTCGGTCGCAACGATGAAGTTGTTGATCGGCATGACCCTGGCGGCCACCTGCGGCTGCAGATCCCCCAGATAGCCGTTTGCCGCCAGCAGCAC
Source organism: Paracoccaceae bacterium (assembly GCA_014879735.1). Lineage (GTDB taxonomy): Bacteria > Pseudomonadota > Alphaproteobacteria > Rhodobacterales > Rhodobacteraceae > Pseudogemmobacter. The sequence goes on along the minus strand of JACSRN010000107.1, from coordinate 39,554 downwards.
CTGCCCGGCCACCACGCGGCCGGCCGCGGTGCGCACCGCGGGCCTGGCACCGGAGGTCAGTTCCAGTGCCTCGCTTTGCTCGCAGATGGTTGCGCCGGCTGCCACCGCCGCCTGCGCCAGCCCGATCGCATAGTTCAGCGGATGGACATGGCCCGCGCCGCGGTCGATCTCGCCGCCGCGGTAGACGGGCGAGCCGATCAGCCGGCGGATGCCGTCGCGGTCGAGCGGTTCAAGCTGTTCATAGCCATAGTCGCGGCGAAGCTTTTCGGCATAGGCATGGGTTTCGCGCACCTCGGCATCGGTCCAGCAGGCATGGGCGATGCCGGGATGGAAGGTCACGGGCATGGCGTGCCGCGCGATCAGGTCGCGGACCAGCGCCTTGGCATCCTCGGCCAGTGCCCAAAGGCGATGCGCGGCATCGCGGCCGGCGGCCTTTTCCAGCCAGACCTGATCCTGCCTTTGCCCCGATCCGACCTGTCCGCCGTTCCGCCCCGAGGCGCCGAAGCCCACGCGATGCGCCTCAAGCACCACGACCCGCAGGCCGCGTTCGGCCAGATGCAGCGCCGCCGACAGCCCGGTATAGCCGGCGCCGACGATGCAGACATCGGCCTGCACCTCCCCCGCCAGTGCGGGGAAGGGTGCCAGCGGCGCGCGCGTGTCGGCATACCACGAGGCGGGATATTCCCCCGTCCGGTCATTCGCGTGCAGCAGATTCAGCGCCATCATACGTTCAGGAGCAGATGCTCGCGCTCCCACGGGCTGATGACCTGCAGGAACTCCTTGTATTCGTTCCGCTTCACGCTGTCGTAGACCTTGACGAAATCGACGCCCACCACCTCTTGCAGGGCCACGTCCTCTTCCAGCAGATCGAGGGCATCGCCCAGGTTCGCCGGGATCTCGTCGCTGTCGACATAGGCCGAACCGATGAATTCCGGCCGGGCCGTGATCTTGTTCATCAGGCCCAGATAGCCGCAGGCCAGCGTTGCCGCGATGCCGAGATAGGGGTTGCAGTCCATTCCCGGCAGGCGGTTTTCCACCCGCCGCGCTGCCGCACCCGAGATCGGCACCCGCAGGCCGGTGGTACGGTTGTCGCGGCCCCATTCCAGGTTGATGGGCGCGGCGAAATCGGGGACATAGCGGCGATAGCTGTTCACATAGGGCGCAAACAGCGCCACCGCGGCGCCCAGATGCTTTTGCAGACCGGCAATGAAATGAATGAAGGCTTCGGTTTCCGCCCCCTTGGGGCCGGCGAAGATGTTCTTGCCGGTCTTCACGTCGACGACCGAGGTGTGGATGTGCATGGCACTGCCCGGTTCGTCGGCAATCGGCTTGGCCATGAAGGTGGCAAAGCAGTCATGGCGCAGGGCGGCCTCGCGGATCAGCCGTTTGAAGAAGAACACGTCGTCGGCCAGCCGCAGCGGATCGCCATGGGCCAGGTTCAACTCGACCTGCCCCGCGCCGCCTTCCTGCAGGATGCCGTCGATCTCCAGCCCCTGCGCCTCGGCAAAGTCGTAGAGGTCGTCGATCACCTTGCCGTATTCGTCCACGGCCGACAGCGAATAGGCCTGCTTGCCCGCCGCCCGCCGCCCGGTGCGGCCCATCGGCGGGATGACCGGGATATTCGGGTCGGTGTTGCGCGCGGTCAGGAAAAATTCCATCTCGGGTGCGACGACCGGCCGCCAGCCCTGCGCCTCGTAAAGCGACAATACGCGGCGCAGCACGTTTCGCGGCGCATAGGCGATGTAGTTGCCCTGCTGATCCTTGGCATCGTGAATGACCTGCAGCGTGACGTCGGCCGTCCAGGGGGCCGCCGTTGCGGTGGACCAGTCGGGTTCGAGGATCATGTCGGGTTCGGTGAACGCATCGAAGGGGCTGTCGGCCCATTCGCCGGTGATCGTCTGCAGAAAGATGGAGTTGGGGAGGAAATAGTTTGTCTGCTTGGCGAATTTCGCGGCAGGCATCGCCTTGCCGCGGGCGACGCCGGCAATGTCGCCGATGACGCATTCCACTTCGTCGACGCGGCGATTGCCGATGTATTCCTGCGCCGCCTCGGGCAGCTTGTCGGTCCATTTGGACATGGGATCACACTGTGGTTCGGGCCGGCCCGGGGCGACTGCCGCCCCGGGGGGATCAGCCCAGGGTCTTCTGTCGGGTCTTGAAGAACTCGGCGATGCGGTCGGCCATGACCGGGCTGTCCAGCGGTCGGCCCATCCGGTCGGTCGCATCGGCAAGCAGCGGCTGCGGCACGAGGCCGGGGCCACGATATTTGATCAGCCCCACCATGAACTCTGGCGGGAATTCGGGATGGGGCTGCACGGTGAACATGCGGTCGTCGTAAAGCAGGGCGGCATTCTCGCAGAAGGCGGTGGTGCCGATGACCTGTGCGCCTTCGGGCTTTCCGACGACCTGGTCCTGATGCCAGGCGTTCAGCGTCAGGGTCTCGCCGCCGAAATCATATTCGGTCGGCCCCACCGACCAGCCGCCGTCGAATTTGGCCACCGTGCCGCCCATCGCCTGGGCGATGATCTGATGGCCAAAGCAGATGCCGACCACCGGGACATGCGCGGCATAGGCGCGGCGGATGAAATCCTCCAGCGGCGGGATGAAGGCATGATCCTCATAGGCGCCGAAGCGCGAGCCGGTGATGAGCCAGCCCTCGCATTCCAGCACATCGGCGGGAAACTCCATCCGCAACACGGCATAGCGGCGGAATGTCAGCCCGCGACCGGCAAGCAGCGTCTCGAAGAAATCCGGATAATCTCCCAGGTCGGCGCGCAATGCGTCGGGGGATTCTCCGGTTTGCAGGATGCCGATCAGCATGACGTCATTCCGTTGGGGTCACAGGATGGTGGCGAAGGCCCCCCTTGCGGTCAAGGGGGGCGCAGCGTCAGGCCGCGTCAGACGGTATCGAGATAGAGCTCGATCCGTTCCTCGGGCGAAAGCTCGGCGATATAATGCAGTTCCTGCCGCTTGGTCTGCACCAGGTTGCGGATCAGTTCCTTGGGCAGGAAGCGGTAGAGGATGTCGCTGTTCTCGAAGGCGCTGATCGCGGCTTCCCAGGTTTCAGGAATCTGCGGCAGATCCAGCGCATAGGCGTTGCCGGTGATTGGCGCCGGTGGCTCCCTGCCGTCCTCCAGCCCGGCGAGCGCCGCGCCCAGGATGGCGGCCAGCATGAGATAGGGGTTCACGTCGCCGCCGGCCACGCGGTGTTCGATCCGCCGTGCCGCCGGGTTGCCGGCGGGAATGCGGATGGCGGCGGTGCGGTTCTCATAGCCCCAGGAGATCGCCGTTGGCGCGTGCTTGTCCGGCACCAGCCTTTCGTAGCTGTTGAAATGCGGTGCGAACAGCAGCGTCGAATCGTGCATCGCCTCCAGGCAGCCGGCGACGGCATGGCGCAGCTGCGCGGTGCCTTTCGGCCCGCCGCTGTCAAAGATATTGTCGCCCTTTTCGTCCAGCACCGAGAAATGCGTGTGCAGGCCGGAGCCGGAATAGTCCTGATAAGGCTTGGCCATGAAGCTGGCGGCAAAGCCGTGGCGGCGCGCCAGACCCTTGACCAGCATCTTGAACAGCCAGGCATCGTCGGCGGCGCGCAGGGCATCGTCGCAATGCATCAGGTTCACTTCGAACTGTCCCAGGCCAGTTTCCGACGTGGTGGTATCGGCCGGGATATCCATCGCCTCGCAGGCGTCGTAGAGGTCGGTGAAGAAGGTGTCGAAAGCGTCCAGCGCACGGATCGACAGGGTTTCCGCCGCTTTCCGACGCTTGCCGCTGCGGGGGCTGGCCGGCACCTGCATGGTCTTGCCGCTGTCGTCGATCAGGAAGAATTCCAGTTCCATCGCGCAGACCGGGGTCAGCCCCTTGGCCTTGTAGCGGTCGACCACGGCCCGCAGCGCGTGGCGCGGATCGCCGTCATAGGGCTGGCCGTTCTCGCGGAACATCCAGATCGGCAGCAGGGCGGTCGGCGCCTCAAGCCAGGGCATCGGCATGAAGCCGCGCTCGGTGGGTTTCAGCACGCCGTCCTGATCGCCCTGCTCGAACACCAGCGGGCTGTCGTCGATATCCTCGCCCCAGATGTCAAGGTTCAGGACGGAAAAGGGGAAGCGGGTTCCGTCCTTTACCACCTTGTCGGCAAAACGCGCCGGCACGCGCTTGCCGCGCGCCTGCCCGTTCAGATCGGCGGCGGCCACGCGAATGGTCCGCACGTCGGGATGCTTTCTCAGCCAGTCCTTCATCATGTCGTTTCAGGAAGGCACGGCCTCCCGTACGCGAACCGGGGCCAGTCACAGGCGGCCCGCCGGATACGTCGGGGTCTGGACCATGCCCTGGTCCTTCCCTTGGTTCGATCGCCTTGCCCGGCAGGACTGCGGACAGCCTTGCTCTGCACGGGTCCGGGCGGGTGCCCGAATAATTTGATCAAAACAACGCTACTACCGGACCAACTGTGGACGCAAGCGGATTCTCGGCCGGAGATTCGAGGGCAGATGCCGGTTCAGCCGGCGGTTCATCGCCCCGAAGGCCCAGATCAGCGTCAAGGTTAGTACCACGAAGTAGAGGCCGACGATGGGATAGGGGATGAAGGGATTGAAGGTCTTGTCGGCAAAATAGTTCGCATAGTAGAGCGCATCGCCGCGCTGCTGGAAGGCCGGAAAGCCCGAGAAGAACACCAGCGTCGTGGCGTGAAAGAGGAAGATCGCCTCGTTCGTATAGGCCGGCCATCCCAGTCGCAGCATGGTGGGCCATTCGATGCGGCGGAACCTCTGCCAGCCGGTGATGCCATAGGCATCTGCCGCCTCGAGATCGCCCTTCGGGATGGCCTTCAGCGCACCGTAGAAGATCTCGGCCGAATAGGCGGCGGTGTTCAGGAACAGCACCAGCAGCGCGCCCGCCCAGGCCTTGGTGGTCCAGGCGGTCTCGATGGTCATGCCGAAGACGGGGATCCCGGCCTTTGGCAGCAGCACCAGCGTTTCGTAGGCCAGGAAGAACTGGATGAACAGCGGCGAGCCGCGGAACACGAAGATGAACCATTCCGCAGGCTTGCGCAGCCAGCGCGACCTGCTTGCCTTGGCCAGCGCCAGCGCATTGGCAAGAAAGAAGCCGAACAGAAGGGCGAAGACACCGAAATAGATGTTCCAGATCAGGCCGGAGCCGATCAGCGTGAACTGCTGGCAGAGGTCGTAGCCTTCCCGTGGGAGAAGGCGTTCGCCGATGCCGATCGAGCGCAGGGCGTAGGACTGGATGGTCTCCAGACAGGTCATTGCGCGACCACCTTTCGCATATCTTCACCGGCGCGGGTGGCCTGGCCCCTGGAAAACCGTGCGGTCAGCCGGGACAGTGCGATTTCGGACACGCGGGTGAAGACAAGGTAGAAGACCAGCAGCGCCAGAAAGTAATACACGCGCCAGTCGCCATGCGGATAGGGATTGTTGCCGCTGGTCTTGGCGCTTCCCAGCTCGCGCGCCCAGTAGACGATGTCCTGGATCCCGAGAAGGAACAGCAGCGGCGTCGCCTTGATCAGGATCAGCCACAGATTCGACAACCCCGGCAGGGCATAGATCCACATCTGCGGCACCAGCACGCGGCGGAAGACCTGGCCCTGCGTCATGCCATAGGCCTCGGCCGTTTCAAGCTGCGCGCGCGGCACCGCCTGCATCGCGCCATAGATCACATTGGCCGCGAAGGCGCCGAAGACGATGGCAAAGGTGAAGACGGCCAGCGCGAAGGCATAGGCCTTGTGCCAGATCGCCGCCGAGGTGGCGAGCGGCACCTTCGCCGCGGAGCAGACGCTGAATTCGTTGCCGTTCCAGACTGGTTGCGACAGGTCGGCGCAGACGAAGAGATGCTTGAACCACTCGATCCCCTGATCAAGCGCGATCACGAAGAACATGAAATAGACAATGTCGGGCACGCCGCGCACCGCGACGATATAGCCGCGACCCAGCAGCGACACCGGCGCGACGGGCGATCTTGCCGCGGTGGCACCGAGAAATCCGAAGGCCAGCGCCACGGGCGCGGTGACGGCCAGCAAAAGCAGTACCGTCACGAACGAGCCGTAAAAGTTGAAATGCGTCCCCGTGGTCAGATAGCAGGCAAGCCAACTGTACCAGGGCAGGGTCGAGGGATCGGCGCAGAAGTCGAACATCGGCAAAGGCCCCGCCATGCGGATGCGGATCCCGAGGGATCCGCATCTGTGGAAATCGGAAGCGGCGGGATCAGAAGACCACCGAGTCTTCGCCGAACCACTTCTTGATCATGGTGTTCACGCTGCCGTCGTCCTTCATCGACTGGATGGCGGCGTTGAACTTGTCCTTCAGCGCCGTATCGCTTTTCCGCAGGCCGATACCAATGCCGCCGCCGATCTGCACCTCGTTGGGCAGCAGCACCAGTTCGCCGTTCGAATCCTTGGCGAAGGGAGCAAGGTAGTCCTTGTCGGCAAAGACCGCGTCGGCCTCACCGTTCTTGACGGCCGCGACGGTTTCATCGGGCGATGCGAATTCCAGCAGCGTCGCACCCGATTCGGCGACATAGCCGGCCTGGATCGTACCCGTCTGCGCCGCGATCACCGCGCCTTCGCCGGTATTCACATCGGCCGAAAGCGCCAGATAGGCCGAGCTGGCCGGCGGGATGTAGTTCTGGCTGAAGTCGATGACCTTCTGGCGTTCTTCGGTGATCGACATGCCGGCCATGATGGCGTCGTAGTTGCCAGACTGCAGGTTCGGAATGATCGAATCCCAGGCATTCTGCACGAATTCGCAGTTCAGCTCGGCGCGCTTGCAAAGCTCCTTGCCAAGTTCGATCTCGTAGCCGGTCAGTTCGCCGGTCGCCTGATCGATGTAGTTGTAGGGCTCATAGGCACCCTCGGTGCCGATGCGGACAACGTCCTGCGCATAGGCGCCGGTGCCGAGGACAGCCACTGCGGTGGCGAGAAGAAGTTTCTTCATTTTTGGGATCTCACTGTTGGTCATGCTTCCGGTTTGATCATTGTCGCACTGTCCGGTCAGGGCCAGCGCGATTCTATCGCGTCCATCGTGCCGTCCGCGAACATCTCGTCGATGGCGCCGTTCAGAAGGGCGACCAGCGCAAGGTTTCCCTTGCAGACGGCGATGCCCACGCCTTCGTCGGGCACTTCGGCACTGTAGAGGAATTCCAGCCCCGCACCGCCGATCAGCGGCTGAAGGTCGGGCCGGTCATCGAAGGGGCCCAGCGCGAGATCGGTCGTCCCGCCTGCCGTGGCCGCCAACGCTTCGGGCTCCGAGGGAAAGGCGATGTGGCCCAGCCCTTCGTTGCGCGCGAAGATCTCCTGGATGGTGCCGCTTACGACGGCGGTCGTGGCACGTTCGGGCAGCGGCGCACCGGCGGGGCCCACGAACCAATCCAGCCCGCCGCCCGTTGCATAGGGCTGCGAGAAATCCACGATGCGCCGCCGCTCGGGGCTGATGGCCATTCCCCCCAGCGCGGCATCGAACTGGCCGGACTGCACGCCCGGGATCAGATCCTTGAACGGCACCGATTGCCAACGGCAGGTGTGGCGGATGCGGCGGCAGATGTCCTGCATCATCTCGAAATCGGATCCGCTGATCGTGCCGGTGTCGTCGATCACCACATAGGGCGGAAAGCTCGGCCCCGTGCCGATGTCGAGATGTCCGTCCCCGCCCGCGGCGAGGGTGAGCGCGGCGCCCAGCGCTGATATGGCTGCGGAACAGCCCATCACCGCATCAGGCCGCCGTGGCCGACAGAAAGCCGCGCAGCCGTTCCGATCTGGGGCTGCCAAACAGCGCGCCGGGCGGTCCCTCTTCCTCGATCCGGCCCTGGTGAAGGAAAATCACATGGTCGGAACAATCGGCCGCCAGCTTCATGTCATGGGTGACAAGCACCATGGTTCTCCCCTCGTCGGCAAGCGCCTTGATGACCCTCACCACTTCCTGCTCAAGCTCGGGGTCAAGCGCCGATGTCGGCTCGTCGAACAGCAGCGCGCGGGGCTCCATGCACAATGCACGGGCGATGGCGGCGCGTTGCTGTTGGCCGCCGGACAATTGCGCCGGCCAGGCATCGGCCTTGTCGGCGATGCCCACCTTGGCCAGATATTGCCGCGCCTTTTCCTCCACCTCCCGCGGGTCGCGCTTCAGCACCGTGACCGGGGCCTCCATCACGTTCTGCAGGATGGTCATATGGGCCCAGAGGTTGAACTGCTGGAACACCATCGACAGGTTGGTGCGGATGCGCGTCACCTGCACGCGATCAGCGGGATGGCGGCGCAAACCCTCGCCCTTCCAGCGCACGCTTTCGCCCTCGAACAGGATCTCGCCCTGCTGGCTGTCTTCCAGCAGGTTGCAGCAGCGCAGCAACGTCGACTTGCCCGAGCCGGACGAGCCGATCAGCGACACGACATGCCCGCGCGGTGCGGTCAGGTCGACGCCCTTCAGCACCTCCAGGCTGCCATAGCACTTGTGCAGGTTGGTGATCGAAATAACGGGGGTATCGGCCATCTTTCCCCTGTGGTTTCCCTGTTGTCCGCAGGCTTGGCGCCGCAGTGTGTTTGCGCCAGTAGGGCGCAGAACGCCGGGCAATGCAACGCGGATTCCGGCGTAACCATGCGGCAGATCTGCGCGTCAGATCAGGTTTTGCACTGAAATTCGCCGGGCGATGGGGGAATCGGCACGGCAAGATAGTCCTCGGCCGCAACCGCGACCACGCCCTTCAGCCGCAGGGTCGCGCGGTCCTGCGGCGAAAGTCCGTCGATCGCCGCGGCCAGGGCTGCCCGGATCGCCGCGGGATCGGCCCCCCTGGCCGCAATATAGGGCAGCGCGGGGCTGGGCGGCGTCTGTGCGATCACCCGCAGCGCCCGGGTATCGGCATCGCCCGCATCCTCGAGCATCGCGAAGGTCAGCGCATCGAGGGCGGCGATCTCGGCCCGACCCGAAGCCACTGCCGCCGCCGAGGCGCGGTGCCCGCCGGTACGCAACACCGGGTTCAGCCGGAACCCCAGCTCCGGTGTCCAGTTTGCCAGCGCCGCCCAGCCCGATTGCGACAGATCCTCGTTCCAGGCCAGCGCCGCGCCGGAAAATGCCAACAGATCCTCGCGCGGATCTCCGGCGCGAACCACCACAACCGAATGGTATTGCCCCGGCGCCACGCCGGCCAGGTCAAGGACCGGCGCGCCGACCAGCTCCACCCGCCCGTGCAGCCGCGCGCGATAGGGGAAGCCGCAGGTCTGCGACAGCACCAGGTCGGGGCTTTCCCAAGCCGGCCAATAGGCCCCCTCGCCGCGGGTCAGCGCCGCCGGCGCCGCGATCCCGCCGGCGGCCAGTCCCGCGCGCAGACCCGCCCAGAGCCGGTCGTTCGCCGCCTGCGCCGCGCCGAAATCATACATGCCCAGCGATGCGATCACGCCCCGCGCTCCGCCCGCTGCCGCGCCTGCGCATTCTGCACATCGGTCAGCCCCAGCAGGTTCGCCACCAGCCGCATCAGCCGGTCTTCCTCGGCGTCGCGGCTGCCGTCGACCAGCGCGACCGACCAGAACGCCTCCATCAGCCCGGTGCGGTCTTCCAGCGGCGTGGCCTCCTTCAGCGCGCGGGTGAAACGCACGGTATCGGGTGCATCCGCCTCCACCTCCTCGGCCTCGGCGCGCAGGCGCGCGGCCTCGAACGGGCCAAGCCCGTAGCGCGTGATCAGCACGCGGTCGATCCGATCCACCTCCTCGGCGGCATAAAGCCCGTCGGTACGCGCGACGCGCACCAGCAGGGCCGCCAGCGCGAGGCGGGTGTCGAGGGGGGACAGCGGCTCTGGAGCGGGGCCGAACAGATGGCGGAACAAGGTGTCGATCATGCACCGACGATAATTCCTCGCCGCGTTCCGCGCCAGCCGCTTCCTCTTGATCCAAATACCCCGGGGGGGTCGCCGCAGGCGACGGGGGCAGCGCCCCCCTTTTCCCGCCGTCAGCCGCGGGAAAGCCGGGCGAACATCGCGCCCAGCCGCGCCGTCTCTTCCGCCAGCCCCCAGGGCGGGTTGACCACGAACACCCCCGAGCCGGTCATCCGATGCCCTGCCCGCGCGGGGGGAAAGCCGACCTCGTGGCGCAGCCCCTCCGGAAAGGTCGCCTGCAGCGCCGACAGCATCGGCCGGTGCGGGCTGTCGCTCAGGATCGGATACCACAGCATCAGATGCCCGACGTTCCACTTGCGGGCCACCTGCGCCATCACCCTGGGGATGCGGTCGTAATCGGTCTTCACCTCGTAGGACGGGTCGATCAGCATCACCCCCCGTCGCGGAGTGGGGGGGGTCAGTGCCAGGGCCATGGCCAGCCCGTCCTCGCGCCGGACATCGGCACCCCAGCCCGCCATCAGCTCCGACAGCGCGGCATATTCTTGCGGATGCAACTCGGCCAGATGCATGCGGTCGGTCTCGCGCAGACCCGTGGCCGCAATCAGTGGCGAGCCGGGATAGGTCTCGGCCCCGTACATTGCCGCCACTTCGGCCAGCCGCTGGCGGTAGGGGTGATTTGGGGCGAACCAGTCGAGCACCCGGCCGATGCCCTGTGCCGCCTCGCCGGTCTTCAGCGCCTCGGCCGAGGTCAGCCGGTAAAGTCCGCGCCCGGCATGGGTTTCCAGATAGCTGAGCGGCTTATCCTTCTGCGTCAGATAGTCCAGCATCCAGGCCAGAAGCGCGTGCTTCTGGACATCGGCAAGGTTTCCGGCATGAAAGGCGTGCTGGTAGGAAAGCATGGCCCTCGCTGCCTAGCAGGGCGCAGGCCGGGCGCGCAAGGGCGCCCGGACCAGACCGCCTCGGCCGATCCGCAGCTTGGCCGATACGCAGCTTGGCCGATACGCGGCTCAGCCGATGCGCACGCGGGGATGGGTCGCGGCATCCAGCAGATTCTCCGACCCTGCCAGGACCTGCGCCGCCTTTCCCACGATCAGGGGATCGGGCACGCCGATCACCGCCGGATCCTTGCCGGGATAGTTCAGCGTCGACAGGAAATGCCGCATGCAGTTCAGCCTTGCGCGCTTCTTGTCATTCGACTTGACGATGACCCAAGGCGCATCGGCGGTGTCGGTGTAGAAGAACATCGCCTCCTTCGCCTCGGTATAATCGTCCCACTTGTCGAGGCTGGCCTTGTCGATGGGCGACAGTTTCCACATCTTCAGCGGGTCGGTCTCGCGCGCCATGAACCGGCTGCGCTGTTCGTCGCGCGTGACCGAGAACCAGTATTTGTACAGCCGGATCCCCGATCGTACCAGCATCCGCTCGAACTCGGGCGCCTCGCGCATGAATTCCAGATATTCCGACGGGGTGCAGAAGCCCATCACGCGCTCCACCCCCGCGCGGTTGTACCAGCTGCGGTCGTAGAACACCATTTCGCCGGCCGTGGGCAGATGGGCGATATAGCGCTGGAAGAACCACTGGCCCTTCTCGACATCCGACGGTTTCGTCAGGGCGCAAACCCGGGCATAGCGCGGGTTCAGATGTTCCATGAAGCGCTTGATCGTGCCGCCCTTGCCGGCCGCATCGCGTCCCTCCATGAGGATGACGAACTTCTGCCCGGTCTCCTGCGCCCAGATCTGCACCTTCAGCAGTTCGGCCTGAAGACGGGCCTTCTCGGCCTCGTAGACGGCGCGACCCATCGGCCGGGCATAGGGATAGCGCCCGGATTCGAAGGCATGGCGCACCGCATCCGAATCGATGGCGGGAAAATGTTGTGGCCCGGTTCGCCCCTCGCCGGCCTCGCCCGCGGCCGCCCCACCGGGTGCGGCAGACGGGGTTTCCCCGGGCGGGGCGTCGGCCGCTGCGGCGGCGGCAGCCTGGGCAGGAACGGGGGACAGATCTTCCATGCGGGGCACTCCTTGCAGATGATGTGAAATCCTACAGCGCAAACCGGCCTTTTGCCTTGATCCGCGTCAAAAAAATTCGGTCACAGGGCGAGCGGGTACAAAAAAACAGGACGGCTCCTGCGAGAGCCGCCCTGTTTGGGGAAGTTAAAGTCTTGGGTCTATGCGTTGCCGTCCAATAGCCACGACAAGGCCGATCTAGCCCGTAATATGAAACGACTGCATACCCCATTTGGAGTAACCCTGTATTTTAGGACTTTCCGGTCAGGTTTTCCTGACCATTTCGGCAACCTCGTCCAGCACCTGTGGCCATTCGGCAAAAAACAGCAACTGGCCGGTGAAGGGCAGGAACCGCACCGACAGCGCCGGGTAGTCGCCCATCAACTCCTTGACCGTCAGGACCGGGGTCTGCGGATCCTGGTCGCCCTGCAACAGGACGATCGGCACAGTGCAAAGGCGCAGCACCCCCGACCAATCCTTTTCCGAGCCGATGCATTCCCGGGTAAAGGCCTCGTGCGCCGACCATTTTGCCGTGAGGCAGGTGTCCGATCCCTCCATCACCGCCGCGCGTACATCGGGACGGGCGAAGGTTTCCATGTCGGCCGGGCTGCCGCCGTTGACCTGGGCAAAGAACTTGTCCTTGCCCAGTCGCCGGGCGAGGCTGAAGCCTGCCTGTACCAGAAAGGGCAGCACTTTTGGCGCATAGCGGGCATTGGCCAGGATGAACCGCTGCCACTTGTCCATCCGTTCGTATTGCGCGGCGGTGCGCAGTGGCAACTGACAAGAACAGCCGACGATGCCCCGCACCAGATCGGGACGCAGGTTCGCCAGATGCGCGGCAAAGCGCAGATCCGCGCCCATCGGCACCGCCACCGTGCCCTGCACCGCCAACTGATCCAGCACGGCGGCATAATCGAGCGCGACGCCGGTCAGGTGATCGGTCCCCCGGGCGTGAAGGTCGGTTCGGCCATAGCCCGCCCGGACCGGCACGATTACCCGCATGCTGCGGGTCCTCGCCGCCCGCTCTGCCATGGCAGGCCAGCGGATCAGCCCGTAGTCGAGATGCATGAACAGCATTGGCCTGCCTTCGGGATCGCCGAATTCGATCCAGGTCAGCCGCCGCCCATCCGCGAGCCACATCTCCTGCAACGGCCGCGGCTCCAGCGCGCCGATGCGTGGCGCGGCGCGCGCCTCGTCCGTTGGAATCAGGGCCACATCCATCAGCCCCAGCACCACGCGCACCAGTTCGCTCTGGCTGTGGGTTTCGGTCTTGGCAAGAATGCTGCGCAGCTGCGTGCGCACCGTTTCGGCGGATCGGCCGCGGGCCTCGGCAATATCCCGCACCGGCAGCCCCAGCGTGATGCCGCGCACGATCTCGACCTCGGCCCCGGTCAGGCCAAAGGCTTCGTGCACGGTCTGGGCAAAGCCCTCGGGCCAGACGAGTTCGGTTGACAGCACCAGCGCCAGCGGGCGATCGGATTCGATACGGCTGATGCGCAGGATCACCGGGCTGCCGGTGATGGTCGAACGGATGCGCAGCGTTACCACCTTTTCCGCCCGCCCGCCCGCGATCCGCCGGATTTCGCCGGACAGCAGCGCGCGGTCCTCGGCGTCGAACGGCAGCAACGTGAAGGCGCAGCCATCCGACAGGCCGAAGGCCACCGCGGCGGGCCGGTTGCAGGTTTCGATCACGCTGCCGCCATCGCAGAGAAATGCCGCCGACCGCGGAATATCTTCCAGCACCGAGCGGTAGCCGCCATCCTCGCGTGTGGCCTCGAAACGATCGAGAAAGACGGTGGCGCGCTTCATATGCGCCTCGATCTCGGGGTCGTCCAGCAGGGGCGCCTGATCGACGGCGCCGATGCGCAGCGGCGCGGTGTGGCCTTCCCAGACGTCGAGCAGATCCTCCAGCCGGATCGGGTCGAGCGCAACCTCGTAAAGCCGGTCGACGATCTCGGCCTTGTGCTCGCGTCGGGCGATCTCGACGGTCGGTTTGCTGGGACCTTGCTCGGACATCGTCTGCTCTGCTTGGTCGGGGCCGCAGGACCGGCGGCACGGCCTAGGCGATTCCATGGACGTTGCAGAAATTATACGTCAGAAATGGGCCAAATGCGCCGGAAGAAAGGGGTTTCCACCATGCTGGCCATCTATGGCGTCTATCGTTCGCGCGCGTCGCGACCGCTTTGGTTGCTGGAGGAGATCGGAACTCCATTCACGCATGTGCCGGTGATCCAATCCTATCGCGTCAAGGCCGGGGAAGAGGCCACCGCCGGGATCACCACCGCCTCGCCCGAGTTTCTGGCGGTGAACCCCCAGGGCCAGATTCCGGCAATGTGCGATGGCGATCTGGTGCTGACCGAATCGCTGGCGATCACGCTGCACATCGCGCGGACCCGTGGCGGTGCGCTGGGCCCGCAGGATGCGGCCGAACTGGCGCTGATGGAACAATGGGCGCTTGCCGCCGCGACCGGGATCGAGACGCCGGCGCTGGAAATCCAGATGGCGCTTGGCTCGGGCAGGGTCGATACGCCGGAGGTGGAGGCGGCGCTTGCGCTTTGCGCCGAACGCTTGCGCCGGCCGCTCGCGCGGCTGGAAGGGCATCTCGCCGGGCGGGCCTGGATGGTGGGCGACCGCTTCACCGTGGCCGATGTCAACATGGCCGAAATCGTCCGTTATGCGCAGGGCCACCCGACGCTGCTGGCCGGATATCCGAAGGTGACGGCCTGGCTCGAAACCTGCCAGTCTCGCCCGGCCTTCCGCGCGATGTGGGACCGACGCCTGATGGAGCCGGCCTGAGGCCGCACCGCCGCCCGCCCCCGCGCACAGGGCCTGTGCGTCGACGCCGCGACCGGAGCACTGGCGCAATGGTACCGCCGGACCTACCTTCCGCCCAGACCCCCTTTTCCGGGAAAGGACTACGCCCATGAAGAAGATCGGCTTTCTCTCCTTCGGCCACTGGTCGGACGAACGTGGCTCGGCCGCGCGTTCGGCCTCCGATGTGCTGTTGCAATCGATCGACCTTGCCGTCGCAACCGAGGATCTGGGCGGTGATGGCGCCTATTTTCGCGTCCACCATTTCGCGCGGCAGCTCGGCTCGCCCTTTCCGCTGCTCGCCGCCATAGGCGCCCGGACAAAGCGGATCGAGATCGGCACCGGCGTGATCGACATGCGCTATGAAAACCCGTTCTACATGGCCGAGGACGCGGGCAGCGCCGATCTGATCGCCGGCGGGCGGCTGCAACTCGGCATTTCGCGCGGCAGCCCCGAACAGGTGGTCGATGGCTGGCGGCATTTCGGTCATGTTCCGGCCGAGGGCGAAACCGATCAGGACATGGCGCGGCGCCATGCGCTGACCTTTCTCGGGCTGCTCGATGGCACGGGCTTTGCAGAGCCGAATCCCTGGCCGATGTTCCCCAACCCGCCCGGCCTTCTGCGCCTGGAACCCCATTCCGAGGGGCTGCGCGAGCGCATCTGGTGGGGTGCGGCCTCGGATGCCACTGCCGTCTGGGCGGCCGAACAGGGGATGAACCTGCAAAGCTCGACCCTGAAACAGGACGAGGGCGGCGAGCCGCTGCACATCCAGCAGGCGCGCCAGATCGCCCGCTTCCACGAGGCCTGGAGGGCCGCCGGCCACAGCCGCACCCCGCGCACCTCGGTCAGCCGGTCGATCTTCCCGATCGTGAACGACCTCGACCGGATGTATTTCGGCCGCGGTCGGCCGGAACAGGACCAGATCGGCCGGATCGACAATTTCCGCGCCGTCTTCGGCCGCAGCTACGTGGGCGAGCCGGACCGGCTGATCGAGGAACTGAAACAGGACGAGGGCATTGCGGCGGCCGACACCTTGCTGCTGACCATTCCGAATACGCTGGGTGTCGATTACAACGCGCATGTGATCGAGACGATCCTGACCCAGGTCGCGCCAAGCCTCGGCTGGCGATAAGACAGATCCGCCCGCGCAAGCGGGCGGAGCCTCCGGCGGGGATATTTGTCCAGAGAAGAAGGCGGCATTGTGCTCTTCTTCTCTGGACAAATATCCCGGGGGAGTCCGTGCGGTACGCAAGGACGGAGTGTGTGGTGTCACAAGGTTTGAACAGTGAGTGACAGTTGGTCTGAACGTCCGGTGAATATCGGGATTTTCTGATGACAGCCGGTATCAGCCGATTGAGACGCCACGGGTTGGAGACGCTGCCGCCGGAACCAGCGGCTGAGGCTGGACCGCGAGATACGTCTTTCAGGTGGAAAGGTCGCAGCGACTGAAGCGACAATCTGGTCGTAGGTTTGCGAGGTGATGCGCGCGACAATGAATGCGCGCAGCTCGGCATCGGCCTCGATCTTCGAAGGGGTGCCCGAGCGATGCGCCGCCCGCCACGAAGCCGGGTCGCTAAGTGGGCTTGAAGGCTCGTTTAATGCCGGTTCAATGGCACCTTCAAGTCCGCTCAGGAGGCGGGTCAACGTATTCCGCACCCTGTCGATTTCCGCCAGGGCGTCCACCAGGAGGCGCATCGGGTCGGGTCTCGTGGCAGCGGTTTCCTTGTGTCCCGTCATCGTGTCACGCGACCCTGCCCTGTGAGATGTATCCGCGCACCGTCACATCCGAGATGCGCAGCATCCGGGCGGTCTGCGCGATTGAGTGACCTTGCCAATGCAGCGTCAGCGCGAGCCAGCGACGGGCCAAAGGCACCCGCGCGATATGCGCGCCAATGCGGGGATGGTCCGCCATCCGGGCCATGGCGTCGTGGCCCACAAGGGCGGCAACAGCGCTGTCGGCACCTGCATTCCGGCTGATGTAGAGGCCCGCACCGCCACAGCGCAGGAGGAACTGCACCGCCAGTTCCGCCCCGAGGCACTCGACGACGGGCGCGACCTGGGCGGAGGCCCGTGGCATCGGGCTTGCGGGAAGTTCGGTCGGCACGTGCAGGCCCTCATCGGAAGAAGGACGCCCGCACCCTCCGTCCACGGGGAATCGGACGGCGCGGGCAGGGCGGCGCAGGTTCGCAAGCGTCCGGACGGACCCTCAACCCACGCCTCTCCGGATCGGGCGGGAACACACCCGATCCGGTATCAGGCTTTAAGACTGCCCGGCTTCAGGCCGAGCTGAGCGCAGATCGCGGCTTCCTCGGCCGTCTCGGCGATGGCCTGCACCGCGCCGGCCGGTGCGATGCCCGATACCATCGGGCGGAAGAGGTGGGCAAAGGGGGCCGGCGACCTTGCAATGAAGCTGTCGAAGCTCTCAATGTCGCATGCACAGCGCCGTTGCCCAACTCCGCATTGCCGGGGTCAGGTGGCCGTCGCGCATCGCAGCTTCGACCTTTGCGCTGGCCTCGGATTCGCGCATCGTGGCGATGCGGTTGTTGCGGTCTGCAAGCAGCTCACGCACGGCGTCGACAGGCACAAACCGCGATGGGTCAGGTTGTTCGCCCGCCCAAGGCGGCACCGGGCAGCAGCGCGGCAAGGATCGCCGTAAGCACGGCCACTGCATCGCTTTCGGGCGCAAGACCCAAAACCTCGGCCAGGTGCGGCAACAGGTGCGGATTGGGCTGTTCGGCGTTGCGCTCTTCAGTTCCGGACATGTCGGCATCCTCGTTTGCGAGCGCGGTCAGGTGCAGGTTGGGGTTGTGGCCAAGCCCCGCGCCCTTCAGGCGAATGACCTGCCGGGTCTGCGGATGGAACAGGAAGGAGGGGCTGAGGTAGCGGTATTCCCGCCGCTCCAGCATTTCGCGCGCGGTTGCCGTCCATTCGGCCCGGCCCCAGAGGCCGGTTTCATCGGCCTTCAACGCCTTGATCCAGCCGGCGGCCGGCACCGGCCCGCTAAGCTTGGCTTCCGACCGGTCGTTCTGATGCTCGTAATCGATGGGCAGATCGACACCGCGCGACTGGAAGTCCAGAAGGACTGCGGCCGGGTCGGCAAGATCGAACTGCCGCCCGTCGCGCGCCCTCATCCGGCCAACCGGAAACAGGTGAACCCATTCAGGGGCCGCCCAGCCCGGAGCAAGCGCACGGTCGCAGACAGCGAGCGAAAGTCCAGACATCAGACCGCGCCTCGCGTTACCGCCTCGTCAAGGCGGGCCCAAACCGTGCCGGCGTCGATACTGTCCACAATCCCGGCGGGTGAGCGCGTGGCCGTGCCATTGGTCTTGGCGACCGTCTGATCATCGACGATGTAGCAGAGCTTGCCAATATCGGCCCGCGCAATGGCATCCGGCCCGCCGGAATTGGCGAAACCGAAGACGCCGGCCCGATATTCCACCGAAACCGCCCCGGCCAATCCTGCACCATTGTCTGCGGTCGCTTCTGCCCTGCCGATGCCGATGCATCCGGCTGCCGTGGCCGCTTTGGTGACGAAGCCTGCGGCATTGCGCATCAGGATGCCGCCCTTCCAGACCTTGACGGCAGCGGCCAGCGGTTCGACGCGGGTTTCGCCGCGCAGTTGGGTCGTGTTGCGTTCGGAAGTCAGTGCGGACATGGATCAGCCATTCACGTAAGGGGTGACGATCAACTGGGCCGTGTTGGCCCAGACGTTCGAACCACCGTCTTCTGTCAACAGCGCGTTCAGAATTTGCAGCCCGGCGGACTCGAGTTCGGGCGACACCACCAGGACCGTCGGTTTCACGCCCAGGATGCGGCCACCATCCGCGCGAAAGTTCATCATCGCGGCGCGGGCGGGAGCGTAGTTCATCATGGTCAGGGGTTGCTTTGAGCCATAAGCCAGTTGCCACAAGCCGAAGCCCGCATTCACCGGCGCCCGCACGCCGTAGAGATACTGGTCATTCATGAAGACATGCGGGTCGCTGCTGTCGGTGATCGACTGGAACTCGTAACCGGCCCGCTCCTGCCAGATGATCGGCCGCAGGGCGCGCGAGGTATCGAGCAGGAACCATGCCGGCCCGGTGCCGGCCTGCATGTTGCTGACCTCCACCTTTGCGCCGTCGATTTCCAATTCATGATCTTCGGCAAAGAAGGTCGTGCCGTCGAAGCAGGGGGCGGTGAAGCCACTTTTCAGTAGGCTGAACACCAGTTCTTCGGGGTGACGCCGGGCGAAGGTGCCCATCTCGGCAAACATCGGTTTGAAGATGCCCAGCCGGTCATCCTCGACATCGGCCCGCTTGACCGCGACAGTGCTTTCGAACGTCCGGTTTGTGATGGTGAACCCATGCGCCGCCAGGTTCTTCACCTGGCGCGGTCCGACCCATTCGCGCAGCTGCGGGAACTGACCGATCCAGCCATAGCTTTCATCGCGCGACGAACTGGGGACCGTCATGGCGATCTTGTCGTAGTGCGTCTCAGCCTGGTTGAAGGCATCGGTATAGACGGTCTTGAAGCCCCCGCAGGCGAGGTCCAGTGTCTGGCCATTGATGATCATGCGGGCGTTCCCTGAATTCGGGCACGGCTGTCGCACCCCTCGGAACATAGCGTTTTCTGACGTGGAAACCGCATGGCTGAGGATTCGGTTCGAAGCCCGGTCAACATAGATGATCACCCACGGACAACCGACCCTGCCATCTCGGAATCGCACCAAAACCTTGAACTCGCGCCCGTCCAGTTCGATTTGGCTCATGGCGCGCAGGCCCGCGACGGTGCGGGGCTGATACTGTGTCAGCGATTTCGCTGCCGCTTCCTCGCCCGTGCGAAGGGTGCGCTGGCGAACTATGTCCAGCCGATTCCAGTGGCGCATGACGGTGCGATAGCAGGGCCACGTCCAGCCATGTTCCGCTGCATTGCCCGCAACCTTCTCGCAGGCGGTCATCAGAACAGGCCCGCTGCCATTTTTGCCTGAGGTATAGATATAGAGTTCGAACTGTTCCCACGCCTCGGGCGAGACTTCCGCCGTGGCGGTTCGGCCCTGATAATCCGGTGCAAGAGCAGGTGCCCAGTTGATTGGATCGAGGCCCGAGATCCGATCGGCCCAGCGTCACGCGCGAGGCGTCGAGGATCACGGACCCGGCCTTTGCCGCCTCCGCCCTGAGGCTCCGGGCGATCTGTCCCTGTGTCAGGCCCGCTGCACGATGCTTCGCGATGAACATCATGGTTTCGGCGCGGACATAGGCGGTGTTCTGCACCCCCTGCGGCTTCGCCGCCAACGCCAGATGCGCCGCATCATCATAAGTGCCCATCGGCAAGCCCATCGCCTCCGCACGGCGGGCGGGGAAGGCGAGGCGCACCTGATTAGGTAGATCACTCAAGTGGAATGAGTAGCCGCTGCCACTTTCGACCAGTGGGATTTCATGGCGCATCAGCCACTTCCAAACCCCCATTCGGGAGGTGGGAAGTCCCGCTATGCCAATCAGATCGCTACTGCAAAGCATGGTCATCGGGCCCGCCCGCCGCAGCTTCAACGATTCTCGCAACCATGGCGGCGGCCTTTGGGCCGCGCCACAGGCCTAGCAGGACAGCGCGGGCATTCTGCATAGCGATGCCGTTCGCCCCACGCCAAGCATGCAACGATGTGCCCCGAGAGAGGAAAGCCACGCGGACTGTCAAGTATCGCGCTTTATCGTCACGTGATTGGGTGTTAGAAGGTGACAAAGTGCTCTAATAAGGTGTATATAACACCTAAAGAGGTGTCGTCAATGGCTGACGCAGTGAAATCGACCGATGTGGCGGAGAGACTCCGCGCGCTCCAAACGGAGCGTGGGCTTACCATCCATGAGATGGCGGAGCGATGCGGCTTGCCGAAGAGATCACTTGAGAACTATATGAACCTCAAAGACCCGCAGCGCCCTGGTGTGGATGCGCTCATCGGTATTGCCGATGGTATGAGCGTATCCATTGACTGGCTGGTCGGTCGCGGTGATGATCTGACTAGGGGCGAGTTTTCGAAAGAAGATTACGCGGTTTTTTGCCAGTCAGCAGTTCTTCATGTGCTGATCAGGGTGATGGACGCAGTCAAGAAACAGCCTGAAACTGCCATAGATGTCGAGAACCGGCTCATACAAGGGTATGAGCTTCATGAGATTGCGGCAGTAGGCATGCTCGACTTTATGTCGATTGTGGATCGACAATCCGGCCATCCGAACCGTCCAAAAGATTACTTCAAGAGAAGCTACGCGACCATGTCACGATGGGTTGAGGGCGACCTGAATTCCTTCGCAAAGTGGGACATGTGAACGGGTAAACTGTAAACTGAACAGGTTACTGTCGTGGGCAAATTCGCGCACGACCTCGCTTTTCCAAACATTGATTTTATTGAATAATTTCTGAGCGCGTTTTCTGCACTGGCCGTGATTTCGGCCCGAAACGGCACAATCCGTTCAAACCAAGTGTCACCGCATCCCCGCAACCCATTGAAAAAACATAGGCCGTGCAAACGGCAAATGTTCAAACCAAGTGTCGCCGCCCACGGGGCAGCGCCCCCAACCTGCTCCCCGTGGGGGATCGGGCGGGGACGGGCGCCCCACATCTTGCGCCCGACCCGCGGCAGGTGGTCTAATGGCGCCAAGCCAACGACAAGAGCAGCCCATGCCGAACGATCTTCTCTCCGCCGCCGCGGCCCAGATTTACGATGCCTCGTCGATCGAGGTTCTGGAGCCGCTGGAAGCCGTCCGGCTGCGTCCGGGCATGTATATTGGCGGCATCGACGAGCGCGCCTATCACCATCTGGCGGCCGAGATCCTCGACAATTCGATGGACGAGGCGGTCGCCGGCCATGCGACCCGGATCGAGGTCGAGCTGAACGCCGACGGCAGCCTGACCATCCGCGACAACGGTCGCGGCATCCCGGTCGATCCGCATCCGAAGTTTCCCGACAAGTCGGCGCTGGAGGTGATCCTCTGCACGCTGCATTCGGGCGGCAAGTTCAATGGTAAGGCCTATGAGACCTCGGGGGGGCTGCATGGGGTGGGGTCTTCGGTGGTGAATGCGCTGTCGGACCGGCTGCGGGTCGAGGTCGCGCGCAACCGCGAGCTTTTCATGCAGGAGTTCTCGCGCGGGAAGCCGCTGGGTCCGGTGAGAAAGATCGGTCCTGCCCCGAACCGCCGCGGCACGACCGTGACCTTCCATCCCGATCCCGAGATCTTCGGCACGCAGGGCTTCCGGCCGCATCGGCTGCTGAAGATGGCCCGGTCCAAGGCCTATCTGTTCTCGGGCGTGGAAATCCGCTGGAAATCGGCCATCGCCGATGGCGACATGCCACTGGAAGCGGTCTTCCACTTTCCCGGCGGCCTGGCGGACTACCTGCAGGACCAGATGGAAAAGGCCACGACCTATGCCGAGCGGCCCTTTGCCGGCAAGGTCGGGTTTCAGGAAAAATACGGCGTTCCGGGATCCGTCGAATGGGCGATCAACTGGACGCCGTCGCGCGACGGGTTTCTCTCGTCCTATTGCAACACCGTGCCCACGCCCGAGGGCGGCACGCATGAGGCGGGGTTCTGGGCCGCGATCCTGAAGGGCATCCGCGCCTATGGCGAGCGGGTGAAGAACCGCAAGGCCGAGGCCATCACCCGTGAAGACATGCTGACCGGCGGCTGTGCGCTGATTTCGGTCTTCGTGCGGGAACCGCAGTTCGTGGGCCAGACCAAGGACCGGCTGGCCACCGAAGAGGCGGCGAAATGGGTCGAAAACGCCGTGCGCGACCATTTCGACACCTGGCTTGCCGGCGATCCGAAATCGGCCGGCGCGATTCTCGATTTTCTTGTCCTGCGCGCCGAGGAACGGCTGCGGCGGCGGGCCGAGAAGGAGACCCAGCGCAAGACCGCGACCAAGAAGCTGCGCCTGCCGGGCAAGCTGGTCGATTGTTCGGCGACCGACCGCGCGGGGACCGAACTGTTCATCGTCGAGGGCGATTCGGCCGGCGGTTCGGCCAAGGGCGCGCGCGACCGCACCTTCCAGGCGCTCTTGCCGCTGCGCGGCAAGGTGCTGAACGTTCTGGGGGCGGCCTCATCGAAGCTGGGGGAGAATGCGGAAATCCGCGATATCTGCGAGGCGCTGGGTGTGGGCATGGGCGCGAAATTCCGTGTCGACGACCTGCGCTACGACAAGATCATCATCATGACCGATGCCGATGTCGACGGCGCGCATATCGCCTCGTTGCTGATGACATTCTTCTTCACCCAGATGCGGCCGTTGATCGACAAGGGTCATCTCTACCTGGCTTGCCCGCCACTGTACCGCCTGACGCAGGGCGCGCGCCGGATGTACGTGGCCGACGATGCCGAAAAAGAGGATTGGCTGGCCAAGGGGCTGGGCGGCAAGGGCAAGATCGATGTCCAGCGCTTCAAGGGCCTGGGCGAGATGGATGCCAAGGATCTGAAGGACACCACGATGAATCCCACAACGCGCAAGCTGATCCGGGTGGCGATCGACGAGGAGGAGGGCGGTTCGACCGGCGATCTGGTCGAACGGCTGATGGGCAAGAAGCCGGAACTGCGGTTTCAATACATCCAGGCGAATGCCCGGTTTGTCGAGGAACTGGATGTCTGAGCCGGCCACCGCCGGCCGGCGGGATGTCCGCGGCCTGATTGTCACGAAGATCTATCTCGGTCGTCTTGCGGGCGGGATGCCCTTGGCCGCTGCACTGCGCTGACTGCAGATTGCGCCGCTGTCGCTCAACGGACTGGACGGAAGGTCTCCCGCGTCCCGCTTTCGATCGCTGACAGCGGTGCGCCGGTTCCGCAGCGTGATTGGCGGCGTGCGCGGCCGGCAGAGAAGAGGATGCCGGTCCGCTGCATGGCGGGATGAGGGTCGTGCTGACCCGCCATCCGCGGCGGGCGGTGATCCGATATCTGAACCGGGCGGATGAGCCCGGCAGGGTTTGCCTGGCGTTGATTCCGCCCCGTACCGGGGGTGCGTTCGGCGCCTTTGCCGTGGTGGCCCGGCCGCCCGGTCGACGGGGCGCGCGCGCGGCGTGGATCGTCGATTCTGCCCGGCGGTCGGGTATGGGGCGGCAGGCCCTTGGGCGCCTGGCCCGCCCGGGGCAGAAGATCCATCTTGCTCCGGTCCCGGCGCGCGCGTAGGAGGGCCGGATGACTCCGCCCATGTCCCTCTTTGCGCATGCCCGTGCGACGCTGGCGCTTGGCCTGCCCCTGATCGGGTCAAGCCTGGGGCAGATGGCGTTGCATGTGGTCGATACCGTGATGGTGGGCTGGTATGGCGTGATCGCGCTGGCGGCGCTGGTGCTCGGTTCGTCCTCGTTCTTCATCATGTTCGTCCTCGGCTCGGGCTTTGCCAAGGCGGTGATGCCGCTGGCGGCCCATGCCCGGGCGCGCGGCGACGATGCAGAGCTGCGGCGGTCGGCGCGAATGGGCCTGTGGCTGTCGGCGCTGTTCGGCGCCTTGATCTATCCGGTGTTCTGGTGGTCCGAAGCGATCCTTCTTGCGCTGCAGCAGAAGCCCGAGGTCGCGTCGGCGGTGCAGGAATACCTGCGCGTGGCCGGGGCGGGGATGGTTCCGGCGCTGGCCGTCGCCGTGTTGCAAAGCTGGCTTTCGGCGCTGGGGCGGACGCAGATGGTGCTCTGGGTCACGCTGGCCGCGGTGGGCGTCAACATCGGGTTCAACTGGCTGCTGATCTTCGGCAATGCCGGCTTTCCCGAATGGGGGGTGCGCGGCTCGGCGGTGGCGACGCTTGCGGTGCAGATCTTCACGCTGGCGCTGCTGGCGGCCTATGCCGGGCTGCTTCCGGCGCTGCGGCCCTATCGGCTGTTCCGGCGGTTCTGGCGGCTTGATCGGCCCGCCTTGGCCGAGGTCTTCCGCTTGGGCTGGCCGATCGGGTTGACCGGGCTGGCCGAGGGCGGGCTGTTCGAGGCATCGGCCATTATGATGGGCTGGATCGGTGCGGTGGAATTGGCGGCCCATGGCATCGCCCTGGAAGCTGCGGCGATCGCCTTCATGATTCACGTCGGGCTGTCCAGCGCCGCGACGATCCGGGTGGCGGGGTTCCAGGGCACGGGCGATGCGCGCGCCCTGCGCGATGGCGCCTTGGTGGCCTGGGGCCTGTCGGTCGTCGTGGCGGTGGTGGTGGTCGTGCTGTTCCTGGTTTTCCCGCGGCAGATCGTCGGGCTGTTCCTCGACCGTTCCAACCCCGAAAGCGCCGCGATCCTCGATTTCGGCGTCACGCTGCTGTTCATGGCGGCCATGTTCCAGCTGGTCGATTCCATGCAGGCGATGGCGCTGGGTCTTCTGCGCGGGCTGCAGGACACGCGGACACCGATGTGGTTCGCCGCGATCAGCTACTGGGTCATCGGCATACCCTGCTCCTATGTCCTTGCCTTCCAGCTGGATCTGGGCGGGGTCGGGCTCTGGGCCGGGCTGGTGATCGGGCTGGCCTGTGCCGGGGCCAGCCTGATGCTGCGGTTCTGGCTACTTGCGCCAAAGCCGGGCGTGACTGGCGAGGCGGCCCTGTAGCTTTGCGATCAGCCGGTTCAGCCGGCCGGGATGCGGGATATTGCCGGTGACAAGCCGGTCCAGCGCCACTTCGGGCGGGCAGGGGCGGCGGCTGACCGGATCCCAGTAGCGCGGATAGGCAATCAGGGCTGCATGGACAAGATGCGCCAGGTCGGGGCGCGGCTGCTGGCTGCCATCCCCCCGCCGCAGCCGCCGCGCGGGCACTGGGCCCAGGTCGCGCGTCAGGCCCCAGCCGGCATAGAAGGGCGCACCCAGTGTCGTGACCGGCAGGCCGCGGATCAGTGCCTCGAAGCCGGTGCCCGAGGTCAGTGTCCAGACCTCCTGTACCTCGGCCAGCAGGGCGGCCATGTCTGCCCCGGGCAGGATCATGTCGGCCAGCCGCCCGGCCGCTTCGGGGTCGATGGCGCCGGGGCGCAGGCCGGCCTCGACATCGGGATGCGGCTTGTACAGGATCACCGCCCCCGGGTTTGCCGCGCGCGCCGCGCCAAGCAGACCAAGGTTGGTGCGAATGTCGCCGGTGCCCGTCCGGACCGAGGCATCGTCCTCCACCTGCCCCGGCACCAGGATGCGGTGGCCTTCAAGCAGCGCCGGCACCGTGCCGCCGAGGTTGTACTTCGTCACCCCGCCGGCGCGGAGGCGTTCGGTCAGGCGACCCGCCCGGGCATCGCCGCCGGGCGGCAGCGGCGAGAGGATCAGCCGTTCCAGTTGCGACGGCTGCGTCGGGTCGTAGTAGATGCCGCTGTCATCCGTCACCAGCGACAGCGGCGGCACCAGTTCCGCGCCCAGCCCGCGCGAGCGCAGGAGGCCGTCTTCCACCCGCAGCGCCCCCGCCAGCCCCTCGGGCGCCTTACCGGCCCAGACCATCAGGGTCTTCCCCAGGCGATCCGCAACTGCGCGGGCGGCCTGGGGGTCGTCGACAAAGGTCACGCGCCGCTCGGCCCCGAAAAATGCCTGCAGGCGGCCGCGTTTCCACATCCGCATGCCGGCAGCGACATGGCCGCGCCGATCCTGCCGCCAGGCCCGGGTTTCGGCCTCCAGCTGGTCGACCACTTCCTCGAAACTGCACAGCCGGTCGCGGCAGGGATCGTACCACAGGGGTGCCAGAATCATTGCCGCGGCGAAAAGCTGTGCACGGGTCAGGCGACGGTTGCGGCGGGGCAGGGGAATGTGGTCGTCGCTCAGGCCCCAGCCGGCATAGAACGGCTGGCCCCAGACCTGCGGGCGGTGGCCGGCAAGGATCGCCTCGAAGCCAAGCTGCGAACTGACGGTATGGACGGCGATGGCGCCATCCAGCAGATGCCAGGGCGAGACCGGATCGCTGCACAGGCTGATCAGCCCGCCGGCATCCTGTGGTCCGAAATGGCCGGGGCGCAGGCCAAGGCGGGTTTCGGGATGGGTCTTGATCACGATCCGCGCCCTGGGATGCGCCTCGCGCGCTGTGGCCAGCATCTCGGCGAACAGCGCAGGGCCGGCACCCAGCAGCGAGGCATCGCCGACAGTCTGGTCCACCACCAGCACATAGCCTGGCGCAGGCGCGGGCAGGTCGGGGTCGTGAATGTTGTATTTCGACAAATGCAGGTGGTGCAGCCGGGCAATCCCGTCCTTGGCCCGCAGCAGCAGGTGCGAATTGTCCAGTGGATCGGTGGCAAGGATCCGCTCCAGCGCCGAGGGGCGGCGGCCGTCGAAATGCACGCCCTCGGCATCGAGCATCAGGCCCAGTGCCGCATCGCCCATCCTTCCCGGACGGAGCGAGCGCAGGAAGGCATCTTCGATCCGGACCAGGCAAGCGCCCCTGCGGGTGGCGATACCCTCACCACGCCAGGCGGTGGGGCTGGCGCCCCAGACGGCCACGCCCTCGCCCGGGCGGGGCAGGCCAAGGCGCAACTCGTGCCCCGCCAGCGACAGGATGCGGTGCAGACGCCGGTCGCGCAGGAAGGACAGGTTCTGATGGCAAAGGCGCCGCGGAATCTCCACGGCGCCTGAAGGTTTGGGGTCGCGCCCGACGGCCAAGGCCGGCTCAGCCGCCGCCGCCCAGCGTGTCGGCGGTCGAGGCGATGTTGGCCGTGGCCCCCGTCGCCCCGGTCAGCGCCGAAAGCGTCTTGTTCCACTGTACATAGGGTGCCTCGGTCACATAGACCGTATCGCCGTCGCGAATGACGAAATCGCGCGCCTCGAACATGCCGTTCGGCTGGGTAAGATCCAGCACGTAGACCATGCGCTGGTCGCCCACCAGATCCTTGCGGCCAAGGACGGTATTGGCGATTTCGGCCGGTTCGTTGCGGAAGACGAAGACGCCGGTCGGATCGGCCGACATGGTCTGCAACCCGCCGACAATGGCGATGGCCTCGATGGCCGAAAGCGTCTCGTTCTCGAACGGCACCAGCGCCTGCGCGCCGGTGGCGCCAAGCGCGGTGAACTTGCGCTGGTCCTTTTCGACCACGATCTGGTCGCCGGCACGCAGCGCAATGTCGAGTGCGGGGTTCTCCCACAGATCCTTCAGCCAGACCCGTCCGGTCTGCTTGCCGCGGGTGACGCGGACGATGGCCGTGGCGGGTTCGATGGCAACACCACCCGATTTTGCCAGCATCGCCGCCAGCGTCCGGGTCGGTCGTTCGATGGGATAGACCCCCGCCGCGACGACCGCGCCCGAGATCGACACCGAAGAACCATCGCCCGCCACGCGGACCACCGTCACCTGCGGATCGGGGGTCTGGGCATCCAGTTTTCGGGTGATGGCCTGGCGGATGCCGTCGGGCGTCTGGCCCGCAGCCTTGATGCGGCCGGCATAGGGGATGAAGATATAGCCCTGCCCGTCGACCTGCACCTCCTGCAGTGCCGAAACCCGCTGGCCGGTGTTGCCGAGCAGCGGGTCGTCCTTGACGTTTTCAAAGATGGTGATGCCAAGCACATCGCCCGGCGCAAGCATGTCTGATCCGACCAGCCCCGCGTTGCGGAAGGATTGCGAAAAGCCGAGCGAGGGCACCACCGCCGTGGCCCGCGTGACCCGGGGATTCACGCTGACGACGAAGGCGTCACCGCCGTTCAGGACAGAGCCGGCAAAGATCTCGCGCTTGTTCGGGCCAGAGCGCGGCAGGCCACAGCCCGCGACCATGGATACGGCCGCAAGCAAGGCCAGGGCTTGCGCCCCCCTTGTGGAAATTCGGTTCACTGCTCGGGCCCCTTTTGTGGTTTGCCTCAAGTTTTGCCTGCAAGGATACGGAATCCCGGAGGAAATTGAAAGCGCCGCGTTTTCCCGCGGTCAGTTCACCACACGCAACTGTTGCCGAGGTGCCGCGTTGCCCGACACCAGCGCATCATAGGGATCCTGCGCCGACAGCATCATGTCTACAACCTGTCGTAGCAATTCGCGCCGCCCACGCGAGGAGTAGAAGCCGCCGGCCACCTGCGAGGTTTCCAGAAGATAATGGCGATAGTCGCGATAGGCGCGGGTATCGGGGCGCGAAGGTTGGGCAAAAAAGCGTTCGGCGGGCTGGGTGGAAACGAATTCGGGCTTGGAATAGACCGCCCGGCCGAAAGCGCGCAGCGGCAGGCCGCGCCACAATGCCTGTTGCCCGGCCGTGGAATTGACGGTCAGCGCACTGCGGGCATGGTTCAGAAGCACCGCAAGCTTGCCGCCTCGCACGAAATGGACCCGGCCGGTCACGCCATGCTGCCCTGCCAGCCGCGCGATCTCCTGCTTGACCGGAACCCGGCCATCCTCCAGCGGATGGGCCTTGAAGACCAGATGGTGATGCGGTGGCGCGCCGCGGGCAAACCCTTCCGTGACCAGCGTCAGGAATTCGGTCATGGTCGAGAAGGGCGAATGTTCGCGGAAGCTGGCGTCATGCTCCAGTTGGAGGATGACGAGGTGATAGGGAAAGCCGCCGAAGCGGATGCGCCATTGCGCGATCCGGCGTTCCAGTGCATGCGCGGGCAGCAGCGCCAGCCGCTTGCAATAGAGCCAGAATTCCTGCCGGACCGTCAGCGCCCGGTGCGGTCGGAATTCGCGATAGGTCCAGAAGCCGGTCAGCACGAACCAATGGTACAGCGCACCCCAGAACATGTGCTGGCGCATGTCACCCCAGCGGGCCGGCGCATCGGGCAGATCCATGTCGGCCTGGGCCAGCGCCTCGCGCATCGCGGCAACCGAAGTATCCATCAGCCGCGAATGCCCGTTCGATCCGCCGCGCTCATAGGTGATCCAGTAGGGGCGCAGATAGCCCTCCTCGAAGACATGGACGGTCAGGCCGCGATCCTTGGCCAGCGCCACGGCACGGGCATGGATCGGCCGGGTGTCGCCATAGAGCACGAGGTCGGTGATGCCCTTTTCGGCCAGCAATGCCTCGAGGGTTGCCGGCCAGTCCTCGAGGCGGCCGCGATAGGGAATATAGCTGGCGCGATCCGGCCAGAAGACATGGTCGCCACGGTTGAAGCCGACGCGCCAGACCTCGGCGCCGGAGCGGACAAGCATCCGCCGCAATCGGGCGAAGAACGGCCCGTGCGGACCCTGCAGCAGCAGAAAGCGTTTCCCTTCACCCGACAGACGCATGTGCCCCCCGTTTGCGCCCTTCCTGCCCGGACTGCGCGCAGGACGACAGGGGAATTCTCCCGCTCCCCGATCCCGCGCCACCCCCGGGCCTGCGCCACCCTTAACCCTGCCCCCGCACCGCGGCAAGAATGCGGCGGGGCTGTGGGCTTGTCGCGGCCGTGGCGGAAGATTACCTAGGACCGGGCGGCATGAAGGGGGCAAGGGCAATGTTCACCGGGATCGTGACGGATGTGGGCGAGGTGCTGGATCTGAAGCAGGAGGGCGATCTCCGCGCCCGGATCGGCACCAGATATGCGGTCGAAGGGATCGACATCGGTGCCTCGATTGCCTGCGATGGCGTCTGCCTGACGGTGATCGACCGTGGCCGCGGCGCCGGTGGTCGTGGCTGGTTCGACGTGCAGATTTCGGCCGAAACCGTGTCGAAAACCGCAATTGGCCGCAATGGCTGGGCCACCGGCCAGCGGCTCAATCTGGAGCGCGCGCTGAGGGTGGGCGACGAACTTGGCGGGCATATCGTCTCGGGCCATGTCGATGGCGTTGCCGAAGTGGTGGGCCTGCGGGCCGAGGGCGGCTCGCTGCGCGTCGCCCTTCGCGCCCCGGAGGACCTGGCGCGGTTCATTGCGCCGAAAGGATCGGTGGCGCTGAATGGCACGTCGCTGACCGTGAACGAGGTTGAGGGGCGCGATTTCGGTGTGAACCTGATCCCGCATACGCGCGAGGTCACGACCTGGGGCGATGTCGCGCTGGGCGATGCCGTCAACCTGGAGGTCGACACGATGGCGCGCTATGTCGCGCGGCTGCGGGAATGGGGCTGATCGGCCAACGGCGCGGGTCAGGTCGGGCGCGGGCGGGCGGCGTTCCGGTGCCGGCCAGACGGCCGTCTGGCCCCCAGCCGCGAGGCGGCGCTCCCGTCCGGCAGGACCGTTCCGGCTGGGCCATGGCGGCTGATCGGGCCCCCATGCGGCAACCCCGGGGGCGGCGCGGGCCTTCCGCAATGGCCCGGCACATTTCAGCCTTGGCCTGCGGCGGATCTGCAATACACACTGCAATGCACAACGGCGGCCCTAGGACGGGCCGCCGTTGCGGATGGTGGTGCCGGATGAACCTGCGCCGGTTTCAGGCCGCGCGCGACAGGAGAACCTCGTCCACCTTCTTCTGTGCCCCGGCCTCGTCAGAACCCGAGACGGCGGCAACTTCGCGGGTCAGCCGTTCCAGCGCCGCCTCATACAGCTGGCGCTCTGAATAGCTCTGCTCGCGCTGGTCGTCGGTGCGGTGCAGGTCGCGCACCACTTCGGCGATGGCCATCAGATCGCCAGAGTTGATCTTCTGTTCATATTCCTGGGCGCGGCGCGACCACATGGCGCGCTTGACCCGGGCCTTGCCTTTCAGGGTTTCCAGCGCCTTGACCACCACATCGGGGGCCGAGAGCGGGCGCATGCCGATCTCGGTCGCCTTGTGCGTCGGCACGCGCAGCGTCATCTTGTCCTTCTCGAAATGAATGACGAACAGTTCCAGCCGGAATCCGGCGATTTCCTGTTCCTCGATCGAGAGGATCTTGCCGACACCATGGGCGGGATAGACGACAAACTCGTTGGGACGAAACTCGGGCTTCTTCGACTTGGTCATTCAGACTTTCCTCGGTCGGACCCGCCGCAACAGAAACCACGCCCGAAGGAGAAACCTTCGGCCCAGTGGTATGACTGTCACGAAAATAACTGTCCCGGCGAGCAGGCGCGGGGCAGGTTGCAGGGTCCTATTATGTTTGCGGAGATACCATAACACAAAAAAGGCGCGATTCCAACTGGCGCCGATTCGGCGCCTGACGGGATCACACATTGAAATCTAACGACTTTTATGCAGATGTCGCCACCTGCGCGGCAAAGTATCAGCGAATCGTGAACCTTGCGCGCCGTGGCACGCCGCCTGCGCGGGCGTTCAACTGCCCTGACCCGGGTTGGGCGAGAAATACTTCTGCAGCTTGCCGGGTTCGCCGTCGCGCTCCTCGTAGCCGGGCAGCGGATCGCGCTTTTCGGTGATCACCGGCCACATCTCGGCGTATTTCCGGTTGAATGCCACCCATTCTTCCATGTCCGGCTCGGTGTCGGGCCGGATCGCGTCGGCGGGACATTCAGGCTCGCACACGCCGCAGTCGATGCATTCGTCGGGGTGGATCACCAGAGTGTTCTCGCCCTCGTAGAAGCAGTCGACCGGGCAGACCTCGACACAGTCGGTGTATTTGCAGGCGATGCAGTTTTCGATGACGACATAAGTCATGGCAATAACCCGGGTTCAGGCACGTTGACGCCAGTTAGTCCAGACGCCCGGATCATTCAAGCGGCGGCGGTGCCGCAGGCGGGACGTCAAGATCAATAAAGAGCGTCTGTGCCTCGGAGGCGGGGCCACGGCGAACACCCGTTCCGAGGATGCGGATTACACGAATACACCGTCCCTGCGGAAAAGTCAGCACATCGCCGGTACCCACCTCGCGCGAGGGGCGCGAGACGGGCGTGCCGTTTACCCGGACATGGCCCGACTCGACCACCTCGGCCGCCAGGGTACGGCTCTTGAAGAACCGCGCCTGCCAGAGCCACTTGTCGAGCCGCAGTTTCGGCAGGACGGGCGGCGGCGCAGCATGCCCCGTTCCGGTCCTGCCGCCGCCGACCTTGGCCAAGGCTCAGACTTTGCCCTTCAGCGCCAGCAGCGCCGCGAAGGGGCTGTCGGGATCGATGGGCTTTTCCTTGCGCGGTGGATGGGCCTCGAAGCTCTTGCCGCCGTCGTGGCGCCGCTCGGGCTTGCCGCCGCTCTTGCCATGGGGCTTGCCGCCGCGCTGCTCGTTGCGCGGGCCGCGGTCCTTGCGGCCCTCGCCACCCTCGCGCCGCACCTCGCCCTCGGCCTTGCGTTCGCCTTGCGGGCGCTCTCCCTGCGGGCGTTCGCCTTGCGCGGGCTCACGGCGCGGCTGGCCTTCGCGCGGGCCGCGGTCGCCACGGGCCGGACGCTCGCCGCGTTCGGGGCGGGGGCCACGCTCAGGGCGCTGATGCCGCGGCTTCGGCGCCCAGGTGAAGGTGTAATAGGCCTCCATCTCGACAGGCGCTTCCGCTTCCACCGCCTCGCCGGTCTCGGGCGCTTCCGGCGGCGGCGCCACAGGCGCCAGGATCGAGATCTCTTCCGGGATCGGCTGCCCCGCCGCGGCGGCGGCCTCGATCGCGGCCTCGACCTCGCCCGGCGCCGGCTCCGCACGGGCGGGCTTGACCTTCGGCCGCTCGGCCTTTTCGCCCTTGTAGCCAAGACCCGTCATCAGATCGGCGAACTGATCCAGCGTCATGCCGGTGATCGACAGCATGTCGGGCGTTGCCTCGAACCCGGCGCGCGAATCCTTGGTGCGCAGGATGTCGGCCAGCCGCTCCAGCATGTCGATGCGGATCGCCCGGGCCCCTGCGGGGCGATAGCCCGACAGCGTGTAGTGCTCTTTCGGCACATCGGCGATGTTCGGAATGGTAACAAGGCCAGGGGGCGGGCTTTCGGGGAACTCGCTCAACCCGTTCCACAGCGACCACAGCACGAGGCGCAGCCGGGTGGGCGCCGGCTTCAGCAGCGCGGGCAGGAAGATCGTGTACTGGCCGAAGCGGACACCGTGCTTGCGCAGGGCGCCGCGGGCATCCTGGTCGAGGTCCTTCACCTCCTGCGCCACCGCTTCGCGCGGGATCACCCCCAGCGCCTCGGTCAGCCGGAAGGCAAAGCCGCGGGCAAGCCCGGTCAGTGCCTCGTCGCGGCCCATGACCAGAAGTGGCTCGTAGAGCGCGGCAACCTTGCGATCGATGAAATGCTGCAGCCGCCGACGGACCTTTTCCGTCACGTCGGGATCTGCATCCTCATCCGCGAAGGGCTCGACCGCCGGTTTCAGCGGATCGGCACCCTTTACCAGCTTGCCCACCGCCGAGCTGCCCCACATCAGGCCGCCCTGTTCGGTGAAGTCCATCTCGGTATCGGGGGCGTTGTAGAAACGGTCCGCGCGCAGATGCAGTTCGGGCCGCAACGCAGCCAGGGCGGCCTGTCGCAGCGTCCGGCTTTCGTCGCTGCCCGCGGCAGCGTCCTGCTGGAAGCGGAACCCTTCGAGACGGCCGACGAACTGGCCCTCCACGGTCACTTCGCCCTTGTCGTTCACCTCTGCCACGAGGTCCTCCTTCTGTTTCAACCGGCGAAGCAGCACGGATGTCCGCCGGTCGACAAAGCGTTGCGTCAGGCGCTGGTGCAGCGCATCGGACAGACGGTCTTCTACAGCGCGGGTTTCGCCCCGCCAATGGGATTCGTCATCGACCCAGCCCTTGCGCTGCGCGACATAGGTCCAGGTGCGGATATAGGCCAGTCGCCGCGACAACATGTCGATGTCGCCATCGCTGCGGTCGATGCGGGAAATCGCTTTGGCCAACCAGTCCGAGGGGATGCGTCCGCCGCCGATTCCACGCCCGACGAGAAAGTCGAAGATGCGGCTCAGCAGATGGGTGTGGTCGGCTTCGCTGGCGTTGCGAAAGTCGGGGATGCGACAGACATCCCACAGCAGCTGTACACGCCGCGGGTTGGTCAGCTTTTCGGCCACCTCGGGCATGGCTGACAACGCCTTCAGCGCCAGCACGTCATCGGCATCGCGCGCGCGGCTGAGCCATTCGTCGAAGGTCGGCCGCTCCAGCGCGGCGATCAGGTGCTCGGCCGAGGTGAAGTCGAGGTCGCTGTTGCGCCACATCAGCTTTTTCACCGGGGCAAAGCGGTGGGTCTCGATCTCTTCGACCAGGCTCTCGTCGAAGGGCCGGGCCTCGCCCGTCACGCCGAAGGTGCCGTCCTCGGTATGCCGTCCCGCGCGCCCGGCGATCTGGCCAATCTCCTGCGGCAGCAGCGGGCGCATGCGGCGGCCATCGAATTTCGCGGTGGACGAGAAGGCGACATGCTTGATGTCGAGGTTCAGCCCCATGCCGATGGCATCGGTCGCGACCAGGTAGTCGACGTCGCCGTTCTGGTAAAGCTCGACCTGGGCATTTCTTGTGCGGGGGGACAAGGCGCCCATGACCACCGCGCAGCCACCTTTCTGGCGGCGGATCAGCTCGGCGATGGCATAGACGTTTTCAACCGAAAACCCCACGATGGCACTGCGAGGAGGCATGCGGCTGATCTTTTTCGAACCTGCATAGCTCAGCGTCGAGAAACGGTCGCGCCGGGTGTAGGTCAGGTTCGGGACCAATCCCGCGATGGCGCCGCGCATGGTGTCGGAGCCGAGAAACAGCGTCTCGTTCAGCCCGCGGGCGCGCAGCAGGCGGTCGGTGAAGACATGGCCGCGTTCGGGATCGGCGCAAAGCTGGATCTCGTCGACGCAGACGAAATCGGCGCCGATGTCGAGCGGCATCGCCTCGGTGGTGCAGATCCAGTATTGCGTGCGTTCCGGGACGATGCGCTCCTCGCCCGTCACCAGCGCCACGACCGAAGGGCCGGCCTTCGCCACGACCCTGTCATAGACCTCGCGCGCAAGCAGCCGCAACGGCAGGCCAAGGACCCCCGTGCGATGCGTCAGCATCCGTTCGATGGCATGATGCGTCTTGCCGGTGTTCGTCGGCCCAAGGACCGCCGTCACCCGCCGCCGGGAATCCATCCGCCTAAAGCTCCTGGCCCTCGAGTTCCTTTGCGAGCCTTTCGATCGCGTCGTTTACGTCGGGCATGTGCGGATGTATAGCCGCCGCCGCGCGATAGGCCGCCAGCGCCCGCGACCTGTCGCCGGTTTCCTCGAGAACGGTGCCCACGCCCGCCAGCGCGTCAAAGCGGCGCGGGTCGTCCTGCAGCACCAGCGCCAGATCGGCCAGCGCAGGCCCCACATCGCCGGCCATGAAATAGGCCATGGCGCGCGAGGCGCGGGCCTCGACAAATCCCGGATCCTGGTCCAGCAGCGCGGTGAAATGCTCGGCCGCGGTCTGGTAGTCGCCACCGTCCAGCGCATCGGTTCCGCGCTGCAGCAGAAGATCGAAGGCGGGCGAGCCGGATTTCGCCCATTCGATACGAATCTCGGCCTCGATCCGCGCCGCTTCGTCGGGTGCGGCGTCCTTCAATCTCTGATAGAATCCCTCCAGCCGGGCCGGATCGGCGGCCTGCGCCGGCGCAACCAGAAAAAGAAGCGGCAGAAGTGCCGCAACGACACGATTGTGAAACCCGAGACGCGCTTTCATAGTCCGGATCGTAACGGATCGGTGGTGAAATGCCAGCGCGGCGGCATCACGAATCCGGGGGTCAGCAAAGGAGCTTGGGGATGAGCAAGGTAATTGACACGGCGGTTGGACAATTGTCGCAGAAGCTGGGCGATGGCGGTTTCGATGGCGTGGCAAAATTCGTGATCGAGGGCGAGGGCGCGATCATGCTCGACGCCAATGGGGCGCGTGCCGGCGACGACGAGGCCGACGTGACGCTGACCGCCAGCGCGGAAACCTTCAAGTCGATCCTTGACGGCGACATGAACGCAACCACGGCCTTCATGACCGGCCGGCTTTCGGTCGACGGGTCGATGGGCCTGGCGATGAAACTGGGTTCCGTCCTGTCATGATGGAAGCCGCGCCCCTGCGTCACGACCTGGCCGAAGGCCCCCCGGGGGGGCGCGCGGTCTGGCTGACGGCGGCCGATGGTCTGCGCCTGCGCGCCGCCATCTGGCCGGCGGGGGTGCGGGGCACGGTCGTCCTGCTGCCGGGACGCACGGAATATATCGAGAAATACGGCCGCGCTGCGCAGGAACTGGCGCTGCGCGGCTGGTCGACCGTCACGCTCGACTGGCGGGGCCAGGGGCTGGCCGACCGGCTGCTGCCCGATGCAATGACCGGCCATGTCGGCGCCTTCGCCGACTATCAGCTTGACCTTCGGGCGCTGCTCGACTGGGTTGCCGCCGAGAATCTGCCCGGTCCGCTGATGCTGATGGCCCATTCCATGGGCGGTGCCATCGCATTGCGCGCGCTCTACAACCCACATCCGTTCCGCGCCGTGGCCTTTTCAGCGCCGATGTGGGGCATCCATATGCCGGCCTGGCAACGTCCTGCCGCGGCCGTGGTCCTGCGCGTGGCCGAACCGCTGGGGCTTGGCCACCGCTATGCCCCCACCACATCGGGGCGCAGCTACGTGGCCTCGGCTCCTTTCAAGGGCAATCTGCTGACCGGTGATCGCGAGATGTGGCAATGGATGCAGGCGCATGTCCGGGCCGAACCCAGGTTCGGGCTTGGCGGGCCCTCCATCGTCTGGCTGAAGCTGGCCCTGGCGGAATGCGCGGCGCTGATGGAACTGCGCGCGCCCTCGGTGCCGGCCTATACCGCGATCGGCTCGCTTGAGGGCATCGTCCAGCCGGGGCCGGTGCGCCGCCGCATGACCAGCTGGCCGCGCGCGCTGATCGAGACGATTCCCGGCGCGCGGCACGAGGTGATCATGGAAAGCCCGCAGATTCGCCGGCGCTTCTTCGACACGGCCTGCCGGCTTTTCGAGGTCGAGGCCGGCGCAGGCATCGCCGCCTGAGCCATCGCGGCCGCCCCCCGCGCGCGCCCCCGGCAGGGCCGGGACGGAAGACCGGCCGCCAAAGATCAGATGCGCAAGGTCACGCGCGCAAGGTCAGACGGGGCTGCGGTACTGCACGCGGCGGACCGATCCGGTCTTGGAGCGCATCAGGATGGTCTCGGTGGTGATCCAGCCCGGTTCGCGCCGGATGCCGGTCAGAAGCGAGCCGTTCGTCACCCCGGTCGCCGCGAAGATCACGTCGCCCCGAACCAGATCGTCGCGGGTATAGACCCGGTCGAAGTTCTGGATGCCGGCCTTGCGGGCGCGGCCCCTCTCGTCGTCGTTGCGAAACAGAAGCTTGCCGTAGAACTGCCCGCCCATGCATTTCAATGCCGCGGCGGCCAGCACGCCCTCGGGCGCCCCACCCGAACCCATGTACATGTCGATCCCGGTCTTTTCCGGCTCGGCGCAATGCATCACCCCGGCCACGTCGCCATCGGTGATCAGCCGGATCGACGCGCCGGTCGAGCGGATTTCCTTGATCAGCTCCTCGTGCCGCGGACGTTCCAGCACGCAGACGGTGATATTCTCGGTGGAAACCCCCTTGGCGGCAGCAAGCGCCGAAACCCGCTCGGAGGGCGTCATCGTCATCGTGACCGTGCCGGGTTTGTAGCCCGGGCCGATGGCCAGCTTTTCCATGTAGACGTCGGGGGCATGCAGCAGCGTGCCGCGCGGTGCCATGGCGATCACCGTCAGCGCATTCGGCATGTCCTTCGCGGTCAGCGTCGTGCCTTCCAGCGGATCAAGCGCAATGTCGACCTCGGGGCCGTTGCCGGTGCCGACCTCCTCGCCGATGTAAAGCATCGGTGCCTCGTCGCGCTCACCCTCGCCGATGACGACGGTGCCCTTGATGTCGAGAAGGTTGAGCTGGCTGCGCATCGCGGTGACGGCGGCCTGGTCGGCGGCCTTTTCGTCGCCGCGGCCGATCAGCCGGGCCGAAGCCAGTGCGGCAGCCTCGGAAACGCGGGCGAGGCCCAGGGAAAGCAGGCGGTCCTGAAATTCGGCGGCGTCGGCCATGGCGGAAATCCGTTTCTGATGAGGTCGACCGAGCCTTAGCCGCCTGCCCCCGCTGTCGCAAGGCGGATATCGCTAACAGGTACCGCAGCGACGGTCGGGGTCAGATCTGTTCGATCCGGATCGCCACCGGCTGGCCGACCAGCACGCCGGTCCGGCCGAACTGTGCCAGCGCATGCGCCACGTCGGCCGGTGCGGCCTTGTGGGTAACGATCAGCACGATGGCATCGTCGTCCAGCGCGCCCGGCGGGTTGATCTGGCGCATCTGATCGATCGAGATCCCGGCCTCGCCCAGACAGGTGGCGATCTTTGCCAGCGCGCCGGGTTTGTCGAGCAGCGTCATCCGCAGGTAATAGGGGGCGGGTGTTGCCGAACGCGCGGGCGTCGGCTGTACCAGATCCCGCGCCGGGATGCCGAAGGCAGGCAGGCGAAAGCCGCGGGCGATGTCGATCACATCGCCCATGATCGCGCTGGCCGTGGGGCCCATGCCCGCCCCGGGGCCGCGCATCACGATCTGACCCACGCTGTCGCCTTCCAGCACCACCATGTTGGTGCCGCCCTGCAACTGGCCCAGCGGGCTGTCGGCCGGGACCAGGCAGGGCGTCATCCGCTGCTCCAGCCCGCGGCCCGTCATCTGCGCCACGCCCAGAAGCTTGATGCGAAATCCCATCTCCTCGGCCAGGCGGATGTCGTCGATCGAGACATTGCCGATTCCCTCCAGCTCCACGGCATCGAAGCTGACGCGGGTGCCGAAGGCGATGGCGGAGAGGAGCGAAAGCTTGTGGCCCGCATCGATGCCGCCCACGTCGAGGTTGGGGTCGGCCTCCAGATAGCCCAGTTGCCGGGCCTCTTCGAAGACTGCCTCATAGGGCAGGCCGGCCGTCTGCATCCGGGTCAGGATATAGTTGCAGGTGCCGTTCATCACGCCCATCACCCGCTTCATGCGGTTGCCGGCAAGCCCTTCGGTCAGGGTCTTGATCACGGGAATGCCACCGGCCACCGCCGCCTCGAAGCGCAGGCTGGCGCCCCTGGCTTCGGCCAATTCCGCCAGCGCCTGACCATGATGCGCAAGAAGCGCCTTGTTCGCGGTGACGACATGCTTGCCGGCCGCCAGCGCGGTCTCGGTCGCGGCCTTTGCCGCGCCTTCGTGGCCGCCCATCACCTCGACGAAAAGATCGACATCGTCGCGGCCGGCCAGCGCCACCGGATCGCTTTCCCAGGCATATTCGGACAGGTCGGCATCGCGGTTCTTCGTCCGGTCGCGGGCCG
>JACSRN010000198.1 GCA_014879735.1 Paracoccaceae bacterium | reverse complement strand
TCCGGTGGCACGATCCAGCCAGACCTGCCCGGACTCGCGGTTCCAGTGTTCCACGGCGCCGCCGGGATGGGTGATCTCATAGGGCGACATTGCTGCGTCGCCGACGAAGATCGCCCGCCAGTCGGCGCCGTGGCTGCGGATCAGATCCCAGGTCGGGATCTGGTCGGCCCAGCGGCGGGCATTGTCGCGCCAGACGCCTTCATACAGGCAGTTGTGGAAGTAGAATGTCTCCAGATGCCGGAATTCCGATTTCGCGGCCGAGAACAACTCTTCCATCACCCGGACATGCGCATCCATGCTGCCGCCGATATCGAGAAAGAGCAGCACCTTCACGGCATTGCGGCGCTCTGGCCGGGTCTTCACATCCAGCCAGCCCTGATGCGCCGTGGCGCGGATGGTGCCGTCCAGATCCAGCTCCTCCGCCGCGCCCTCGCGCGCCCAGCGGCGCAGGGCCCGCAGCGCGACCTTCAGGTTGCGGGTGCCCACCTCGACCCGGTCGTCGAGATTGCGGAACTCGCGCTTGTCCCAGACCTTGACGGCGCGGCCGTGGCGGCTTTCGGACTGGCCGATCCGGACGCCCTCGGGGTTGTAGCCATAAGCGCCGAAGGGCGAGGTGCCGGCGGTGCCGATCCATTTGTTGCCGCCCTGATGGCGGCCTTTCTGCTCGGCCAGCCGCTGGCGCAGCACCTCCATCAGCTTCTCGAACCCGCCCAGTGCCTCGACCCGGGCCTTGTCCTCGTCGGAAAGCGCCCGCTCGCCCAGCTTGCGCAGCCATTCGGCAGGCAGGTCCAGCGCCTCGAGCACCTGCTCGGGCGTGATCGCCTCCAGCCCGTTGAAGGCTGCGGCAAAGGCACGGTCGAACCTGTCGAGGTGGCGTTCGTCCTTCACCATCGCGGTGCGCGCAAGGTGATAGAACCCCGTCGTGTCAAAGGTCACGAGACCGGCGGCCAGCCCTTCGAGGAACGACAGATATTCCCGGGGGGAAACCGGCACCCCCTCGCGGCGCAGCGCCTGGAAAAAGGGCAGGAACATCGGCGGCCCGTCAGCGCAGCATCCGGTCGATGCCGATGGTCAGGAACAGCCCGATCAGCGCGAAGAGAATGGCGTAGCCGACGGCATATTGCGCCATGTCCGCCGCCTTGCCGCCCAGCCGTCGGGCCTGCAGGATCCCGAGGAGCATGCCGAGAAGAAAGCCGCCGATGACGATCATTGCCTGTCCCCAGTTCCCGCCGGATCGGCAGCCGGGCGGCAGGATTGCCCCCTCAGCCGCGTGTCCAGCTGCCGCCGAGGGCCGCGATCTCGCGTCTGCGGGCACGGATCTCGCTCTCGGCGCCGAAGCCATACCTTGCGGCGGGCTGGCTGTCCACACGCAGCCGGTCGGCCTCGGCCGTGCGGCCAAGCGCGTCCAGCGCCTCGGCCTCGATCAGCATCAGCGTGGCAAGCAGCGACATGTTCTGCGCCCGGCGCACCACGGGCTTGGCGCGGTCGGCAAAGCGGATGGCCTTTTCGGGCTGGCCGGTGGCCACGGCGATGGCGGCAAGCTGCATGTCGATATGGGCGACCTGGATCGCGCCGCCGGGCAGGCTGCGGTAGATCGCCGCTGCGGTGGCGAATTCGCGCACCGCACGGGCCCGGTCGGAGCCGACATAGAGCCGCGCCACGGCGAAATGGCTGAAGGCAAGCCGGCCGTCGCGCCAGCCTTGTGCCTGGGCGATGGACAGCGCCCGGTCGGCGGCGGCGCGGCGTGCGGCCTGGCCGCCGCGGCCGCCAAGTGCGGTTTCGATCGCTGCCTTCCAGGCCGGCGAGGTGGGCGAGAGATCGGCCGACCCCATGCCGCTGCCGCCGTTGATCCCGGCCATGACGGCGCCGACCCGCGCCGCGACCTCGGACTTCGACAGGCCCGAGGTCAGCGCCGGCGAGTAATAGGCGCGCAGGATCGTCATGTCGAAGGGGGTCAGGACCGAATTGAAATTGTCGTCGTTGAAGACGGAATCCGACAGGCGGTAGAGATCGTTCAGCGGTCCCAGCGCCTGGGCCATCTCTTCATGCAGGCAATCGCGCACCTCTTGCGGGCTGGCATCGGCGGGAACGAAGATCCCGGCCACCCGGCGCTGGGTGATGATCGACCAGTCGGTCGCGGCCGTGCCCCGGCGGGCGGTGTAATCATCGAGCGAGGTGACATTCGGCACCACGAAGCAGGCGGCATCCGGGGCGGCGCGGCGCAGCCGG
Source organism: Paracoccaceae bacterium (assembly GCA_014879735.1). Classification (GTDB taxonomy): domain Bacteria; phylum Pseudomonadota; class Alphaproteobacteria; order Rhodobacterales; family Rhodobacteraceae; genus Pseudogemmobacter. The sequence goes on along the minus strand of JACSRN010000198.1, from coordinate 481 downwards.
GCCCGCGGCACGAATTCGACGGTGATCGCGGCGGCCTCGCCGGCCTGGGCGGGGCGGATGTCGATCCCGGCCTCGCTCTGCAGCCGGCGGACCAGCGTTGCCAGATCCCCCGCGGCGCCCTGCGGCACCTGGCCGGTCAGCGCCACGGTGACGGTGCCCTCGAACCGGCTGAAGACCGGCAGTTTCCGGCCGCTTTCCATGGCGAAGGACAGTTCCATGAAGCTTGCCGCCATTTCGGCATCGGAATGGCCGCCGGCCACCGGCATCCCGGCCGGAAGGCCGGTTTCCACGAAGGCGGGCGCGGCGGTCAGATCGGCAGAGGTCGCAGGTAGGCCGTGGGCCTTGGTGACATCGGCGATGGGCGCAGGCGCGCAGGCGGTGGCGGCAAGCAGCACCGCCAGTAATGGGATGTGACGCATGATTTGGCAGCTCGATCTGTGCGGAATGCGGGGGTTTGCCCCCGGCGGTTGCGCAAGACGAA
>JACSRN010000121.1 GCA_014879735.1 Paracoccaceae bacterium | reverse complement strand
TGCAGCCCGCGCAGATAGTCGGCGATCTGCACCAGCCGCAGCGGCGTGGGCGTCGCGATACCGTCGCCGCCGTCATAGGGCACGAGTTTCGAATCAAGCAGCGGGCCGAACTGTGGCATCAGCGCATGGGATCCGCCGGGCTGGCCAGCCGCCGCCGGACCCCAGATCTTTGCCATCACCCGTGTTGCCGGGAATGTGCCGCCGTTGCGCGCGGTCAGGCCTGTCAGATTCGCCGGCCGTTTCGTCAACCCGCCGGCCAGCTCGCCATCACCCATGCCCAGCGGGCCATGGCAGGCGGCGCAATAGGTGGCGAAATCCTCGGCCCCCGTCGGGCCGGTATCGGTCGGCACGCAGGCAGTCAGGACGGCAAGCAAGAGCAAGGCGGGCGGCAGGACGAGGGGCAGGATGCGCATCAGAATCTCCGGCCGGAAGGGGCTGCGGATGCCTCTGAGCTATCAGACCACGCGCCCCTGTTCCAGCCGCACGATCCGGTCCATCCGCGCCGCCAGGTCAAGATTGTGGGTGGCGATCAGCGCGGCCATTCCGGTTTCCCGCACCAGCGCCATCAGCGCGGCAAAGACGGTGTCCGAGGCGGCGGGATCGAGGTTGCCGGTCGGTTCGTCCGCCAGAAGAAGCCGCGGCCCATTGGCCAGCGCGCGGCAGAAGGCGACGCGCTGCTGTTCGCCGCCCGACAGCGCGGCAGGCCGGTGGTCCGCGCGTGGCGCCACGCCGACCAGCGTCAGCAACTGGCGCGCCCGCGCCTCGGCCTCGGGCTTTGCAAGGCCGTTGGCCCTCTGCGGGATGGTCACGTTCTCCAGCGCGCTGAACTCTGGCAGGAGATGGTGGAACTGGTAGATGAAACCCACCTCGGCCCGCCGCGCCTCGGTCCGGGCCCGGTCGCCAAGGCCGTCCATGTTGCGCCCGCCAAGCAGCACCGACCCGGCATCGGGCGTGTCGAGAAGCCCGGCGATATGCAGCAGCGTGGATTTCCCCGCCCCCGACGGGGCCACCAGCGCCACGACTTCGCCGGCCGCGACCGAAAGCGAGGCGCCGCGCAGCACCTGCACCTCGCCGGGCTTGCCGCGGTTGTAGCCCTTCTCAAGGCCCTCCAGGACCAGCGTGTCACTCATAGCGCAGCGCCTCTACCGGGTTCATCCGTGCGGCCCGGCGCGCGGGGAAGATGGTGACGACGAAGGCCAGGCCCAGCGACAGCGCCACCGCCGAGGCCACGTCCTGGCCCTGCAGTTTCGCGGGCAGCAAATAGATGTTGCGAATCGACGGATCCCAGACCGGAGAGCCGTTCAGCCAGTTCACCAGGCTCATGATCTGGTCGATGTTCAGGGCGAAAAGCATCCCCAGCGCCACGCCGCAGGCCGTGCCGATCACCCCCGTAAAGGCGCCGCAGATGAAGAAGATGCGCAAGACCGAACCTTCGGTCAGGCCCATGGTGCGCAGGATGCCGATGTCGCGGCCCTTGTTCTTGACCAGCATGATCAGCCCCGAGACGATGTTCAGCGAGGCGATCAGCACCAGGATCGACAGGATCACGAACATTACGTTGTCCTCGATGTCCAGCGCGCGCAGGAAGCTGCCGGCGCTGTCCTTCCAGGTCCAGATCAGCGCATCGGGGCCGGCCGCGGCCAGGATGGCCAGGGTCAGTTCGTCGATCTTCTCGGGCTCGACCACATCGACATGGATCTCATCGGCAAAGCCCTCGCGGTTGAAGAAGCTCTGCGCCTCGGCGAAGGGCATGTAGAGGCGGGTCTTGTCGATGTCCCAGCGGCCGGCGGAAAAGACATAGACCACCGGATAGGCGTTCTGCCGGGCGACCGGGCCCATCGCCGTCTTGACCCCGGTGGGCGAGATCACCCGCACCCTGTCGCCGGCGGTCACGCCCAGATCGCGGGCGATGCCCAAGCCAAGCGCGATGCCGGTGTCGAAATCCTCGATGTTGCCCACCGCCTCGGGCGATTGCGCCACGCCGGGGATGGCCTTCAGATCGCGAAGGCTGATCCCGAACACCTCGGCCCCGGTGGTGGCCTCGCCGTCCGTGACCATCACCTGCCCCTTGATCATCGGCGCGGCCGAGGTCACGCCCGGGACGGCGGCAATGCGGGCGGCAAGGGCGTCGTAATCGGCAAACCCCTCGATCCGCTGGCCCTGGGCATCGATCCGCGGCGTGGTGTAGACGGTGACATGCGGATTGGCGCCAAGGATGGTATCGACGAACTCCTCGCGAAAGCCGGCCCGCACCGCCAGCGTCACGATCAGCGCGAAGACTGCCAGCGTGATGCCGATCAGGCTGATCCAGGTCATCACGCTGACCCCGCCCTCGGCGCGTTTCGCGCGCAGGTAGCGCCAGGCGATCATCCATTCGAAGGCAGAGAAGGGTTTCGTTCTGGCGGCCATGTGCCCCGGCTTTCATTTGGCGGGAAACTGGCGCGCGCGGGGCGAAAGGTCAAGGAAGGCCGGGGCCGTCGCGCGAAAATCCGCAGCGCGGCGGGACTGCGACACAGGACCCGGCGGATGGGCCGGCGCGGCGGTGCGCCAGTGCGGGCGGATGCGAGGGCCGGCAGCCTGGCGCGCGCCTGCGGCCAGGCTGTGGCCGGATTGCGTCGATTGGTCCGGGTGATGTGGCCCGTGTCGGCGCGGGGCCTGTGCCGGCGATGCGCTAGCCGCCCACCGAGACGGCGATGGCGGCGAAATGCAGCCCCGCCGCGACGGCGACGAACAGATGCCAGATCGCATTCTGGAACCGTAGCCGGTTCCAGACGAAGAAGCCCACGCCTGCGACATAGGTCAGCCCGCCCGCCACCAGAAGCCAGAGCGATGCTTCGGGCAGGGCGCGCGACATCGGGCCGAAGGCAATCACGCCCAGCCAGCCCAGCAAGACATAGCAGAGGATCGACAGCCGGTCATAGCGCCCGGGCAGGGCCAGCTTGACCGCGATGCCCAGCGCTGCCGCGGCCCAGACCACCGCGCCCAGCATCCAGGCCCAGGCCGGGCTGTCGAACTGGGCGATGACGGCGGTATAGGTGCCGCCGATCATGATGTAGATCATCGAATGGTCGCAACGGCGCAGCAGCCATTTCAAGGCCGAGGGCGGCACCATGTTGTAGGCGAGCGAAAAGCCGAACATCAGGAAGAAGCCGGCGGCATAGACGATCAGCGCCACCAGCATGCCGGCGCCGGCATTTTGCAGCGCATAATTCAGCAGCAACGGAAAGGCGATCAGCCCCGCCAGCAGCGCCACGGCATGCACCACACCGTCGGCCAGAAGCTCTCCGGTCGAATAGTCGCGCATCGTGGCGAGAGAGGGCGGGGCGGTATAGGTCATGTGCTCAGAATTGCAGGCAATCGTGAAAAAACCATGGCAGCGGCGGGCGTCAACCTTGACGTGACGGCAGGCTGCACGGCCTATCGCAATTGACTGTCCTTGGAGCCCCGCCGGTTGATCCCGCCGCGGTTGACGGGGCGCAGGTCGCGGGCGCTCTGGCAATCGGTGCAAAGCTTCACGCCCGGAATAGCCAGCCGCCGTGCCTCGGGAATCGGCTCGTCGCATTCGGCGCAATGGGTCAGGCTTTCACCCGCGGGCCGCTTTGCCGCCTTCATCCGCGCAAGTTCGTCCTGGATCGAGGCTTCGATCTGTTCGTTCACCGCCCCGTCCTGAGCCCAGCCGCCCGCCATCCTGCCCTCCCCGGTCAAGGGTCAAACATGGGATGGCGAGCGGGAGCGGTCAAGCCTCAGGCATGCGCGGCGTAGATCTGCGCGATGCGGTCGACGGCGGCCTCGGGGCGCATTTCCTCGGATTCTCCGGTGCGGCGGCTGGTCAGTTCCACCATGCCATTCGCCAGGCCGCGCGGGCCGACGGTGATGCGCCACGGCAGCCCGATCAGGTCCATTGTCGCGAATTTGGCGCCGGCGCGCTCCTCGCGATCATCATACAGCGGTTCCAGTCCGCGGGCGACCAGGGCCTTCTCAAGGCCGGCGCAGGCGGCATCCGTCGCCACATCGCCCTGCTTGAGGTTGACGATGCCGACCGGGAAGGGCGTCACGCCCTCGGGCCAGATGATGCCCTTGTCGTCATGGCTTGCCTCGATGATTGCGCCCAGCAGGCGCGAGACGCCGATGCCGTGGCTGCCCATCTCGACCGGGACCCGCGTGCCCTCTTTCGTCACCACCGTTGCGCCCATCGCCTCGGAATATTTGGTGCCGAAATAGAAGATCTGCCCCACTTCGATGCCGCGGCCGACCTTGCGATGCGCCTCGGGGATCTGCTCGAAGGCGGCGGCGTCATGCGTCTCGTCGGTCCGGGCGTAAAGCGTGGTGAACTCCTCGCAGACCGAGGCGACCTGCGCACGGTCGTCATAGTCGATCTCGCGCTGGCCAAGTTTCAGCGCCGTCACCCGGTCGTCGTAGAACACCTCCGATTCCCCGGTATTCGCCAGCACCAGGAATTCATGCGTGTTGTCACCACCGATCGGGCCGGAGGCCGCGCGCATCGGGATCGCGGTCAGGCCCATGCGTTCATAGGTCCGCAGGTAAGACACCATGTGGCGGTTGTAGGCATGCAGCGCCGCCGCGCGGTCGACGTCGAAGTTGTAGCCGTCCTTCATCAAAAATTCGCGCCCGCGCATGACACCGAAGCGGGGGCGCACCTCGTCGCGGAACTTCCACTGGATGTGATACAGCGTCAGCGGCAGGTCCTTGTAGCTGGACACATGGCTGCGGAAGATGTCGGTGATCATTTCCTCGTTCGTGGGGCCATAGAGCATGTCGCGCTCGTGCCGGTCGCGGATGCGGAGCATTTCCTGGCCGTAATCGTCGTAGCGGCCGGATTCGCGCCACAGGTCTGCCGGCTGCAGCGTCGGCATCAGAAGCGGGATGTGGCCGGCGCGCTGCTGCTCCTCATGCACGATCTGCTCGATCCGGCGCAGGACGCGATAGCCCAGCGGAAGCCAGGAATAGATCCCCGCCGCCTGCTGCTTGATCATTCCGGCACGCAGCATGTAGCGGTGGCTGACGATCTGCGCTTCCTTGGGGTCTTCCTTAAGGACGGGCAGGAAATAGCGGGACAGACGCATCTTGGCCTCTTCGCGGAACGGTTCCCGCTGTTCCTACCCGGTCGGGACGGGATGGGCAACATTCGCGGCCGTTCCGCCTTGCGTACGGCAGACCGGGGCGTAGGCTGATGCCATCCGAACCCCCAGGGAGGCGCCGATGATGGACTGGCAGGACTATCTCGACCGCGAGCAGCCGCGCTTTGTGGCAGAGTTGCTCGATTTCGTGGCGATCCCCTCGGTTTCGGCCAAGCCCGAGAATATCGCCGATGTGCGCCGCGCCGCCGACTGGGTGGCCGGGCGGCTGGCGGCGGCGGGGGCCGAACATGCCGAGGTCCTGCCCACGGCCGGCCACCCCTGCGTGCTGGCCGACTGGCTGCATGCCGGCGCGGACCGGCCCACGGTGCTGATCTACGGCCATTTCGACGTGCAGCCGGCCGAACCCTTCGACCTCTGGACCTCGCCGCCGTTCGATCCCGAAATCCGGGACGGGCGGGTCTGGGGCCGTGGCGCCTCGGATGACAAGGGGGGGATGCTGATCCCGATCCTGGCCGTCGAGGCGATGCTGAAAACCCGCGGCGCGCTGCCGGTGAATGTGAAGTTCTTCTTCGAGGGGCAGGAGGAGATCGGCTCGCCCGATCTGCCGCCCTTCGTGGCCGAGCATGCCGGCCGGCTGCAGGCCGACATGATCTTCTCCGCCGACGGGCTGCAATGGGCCCCGGGCCAGCCGCAGATCGTCGAGGCACTGAAGGGCCTTGTCTCGCTGGAGATCACCGTGAAGGGGCCCAGGAGCGACCAGCACTCCGGCATGGTCGGCGGCGGGATCGCCAATCCGGCGCTGGCGCTGGCGCATATCCTTGCGGGGCTGCGCCACGAGGACGGGCTGATCGCGGTCGAGGGCTTTTACGACGATGTGATCGCGCTGGACGATCGGACCCGCGCCGCCATCGCCCGCGTGCCCTATGCCGATGCCGATCTTCTGGCGGAAACCGGCGCCCCGGCGGTCTGGGGCGAACCCGGCCATACCACGGCCGAACGCATCTTCGCCCGCCCCACGCTTGATGTGAACGGCCTGACCTCGGGTTGGCAGGGGGCGGGTACGAAGACGGTGCTGCCTGCCGTGGCCAGCGCCAAGATCACCTGCCGCCTGGTCGCCGCCCAGTCGCCCGAGCGGGTGTTCGATGCGATTCGCGCCCATGTCGCCCGTCATTGCCCGCCCGGCGTCACCGCCGAGGTGACGCGCAACCCGGGCCGGGCCGACCCGTTCCTTGTGCCCGCGGGCCACAACGCCAGCGCGGCCGCCGCCGAGGTGCTGACCGACCTCTATGGCGTCGCGCCCTATCGCACGCGCGTCGGCGGCTCGATCCCGGTGATGACCACGCTGCTTGACACGCTGGGGGTGCATGCGGTGATGTTCGGCTTTTCCCATGGCGACGAGAATCTGCATGCCCCGGACGAATTCTTCCGCCTGGAGGAGTTCCGCCGCGGCCAGAGCGCCTATGGACGCCTGCTTGAGCGGTTGGCGCGCTGAGAGCGGCGGCGCCTTCAGGTCGCGGCTGGTGCCACTGGCGTGGCGGGCCTGACCCCTTCGCCCAGCAGATCCTCGACGAAGAAGGCCGCGAACTGGGCGCGGCCGGATACGCCGGCCTTGGCATAGATCCGCGTCAGCTGCGCGCGGACGGTGCCCTGTGCCGCGCCACGCAATTCGGCGATCTCGGCGACGTCCAGCCCCTTCAGGGCCAGCATGCCGACGTCGCGCTCGGCCTGGGTCAGGCGCCAATCGGTGAACTGCTCGCCGATCACCTGCGCCAGTTCCCCCTGTGCGACGGAAAGCGCGGTTTCCTGGGCGCGCATCATCTCGATGGTGCGGCGCAACGCGAAGGCACCGAACGCCACGCCCAGCACCAGCGCGGCCGTCACCAGCGCCTCGAAGATGAAATGCACCGATCCGGGATCGGCGATCAGGTCGCCGATCACGTCGCCCACGAAGAACACCGCCGCCAGGGTCTGCACGACGAGAAAGCCCGCGAGCGCCCGCGTCTGCCGGATGCGCGCGGCGCGCAGGTCGCCTCCGCTCATTGTCGCCGGCCGCCCGCCAGCATCGGCGCCAGCAGGTTGCGTCCGAGGGCACGACTTTCGACCGCCACCCCCGCGACGTGCAAAAGCACCAGGATCAAGATCAGATCGGCCGCCATCTCATGCACCTCGCCGGCTGCCTTCTTCAGGCCTTTGCCGGCATCCTCGCCGGTTTTGCCGGTCTTGACCAGCACCGACCAGTCGCCGGCAGCCACGGCGGCGTTTTCCTCTGCCACCCGCATCGGCGTGCGCCCGCCGGTCATGATCAGCCCGGTCGCCATGATCAGGGCCAGCAAGGCCCAGAGCGCATAGGCCATCAACGCCCCGGCCGGGTTGTGCGATCTGTAGCGGCGCAGGGCGCCGCGGCGCAGGGCGCCCAAATGGGCAAGTGCGGCAACGGGCCGCGGCGGGAAGGCCGTGAACCGCGCCTCGGCCGGGCCGGCAAAACCCCAGATGAACCGCAGCGCAAGCAGCGCCATGCCGATCCAGCCCAGCGTGACGTGAAGCGTGCCGCCCCCCTGGTCCAGCACCGCGTTGAACAGGACCACAAGGGCGATGCCCCAATGCGAAACCCTGACGACCGGATCCCAGAGCCGGGGGCCGCTTTCGGAGTCCGGGGTCGCGGCGGTGGCGGCTGCTGCGGTGCTGCGCGGAAGGGAGGCGGCCATCTGCTCAGTCTCCGGTCTTGATCTGGGTGATCGCGCCGGTGGCCGGGTCGATGTAGATTTCGGCCAGCTTGCCGGCGGCATCGGTGCAGCGCGCCTCGATCTGGCCATCCTCGGCTTCGAAGCTCTGCACGGTGCAGCCCTTTTCCGTCAGGGCGGCGGTTGCAGCCTCGGGCGTGGTGCCCACGACATCGCCGACCATCGGTTCGGCGAAGGCGGCGATGGCCGCCACGAGGGCAAGAAGCGCGGCGACGGCGGCGATCTTGAGATGGGTCTTCATGGTGGTCCTTCCGGATTGGAGTCCCCCCGGGACGGCATGCCCCGGGGCGCTGCGGACCGCTTGCCCGCCCCGATGGCCGCAGGTCCATCCGGCGGGCGCTTACCGCCAGCCGGTAAGCCGTCGCTTATTCGCGGCCCGCACCGCCTGAAGCCGAGGTTCCCCTTGCGCCATCGACGGGCAACGGCGATATCGGAAGACAGATAGACGAGGATGAAATGGCATTGCCGATCCATTCGCAGATGAAATACTGGGGGATCGCCGCGGCGGTCCTGCTTCTGATGCTGTGGTTTCTTGGCGATGTCATGGTGCCCTTCGTCGTGGGCGGTGCCATCGCCTATTTTCTGGACCCGGTTGCCGACCGGCTGCAGCGCTGGGGCTTTTCGCGCATCGCGGCCACGGTCACGATCAGCCTTGCCGGGCTTGTGGTCGCTGTCCTGCTGATGCTGTCGATCATTCCGACACTGATCAACCAGCTGACGGCGCTGGTCAATTCCGCGCCCGAAATCGCGCGGAAGTTCGAAACCCTGATGGTCGCGCGCTTCCCCGACCTGCAGGATTCGACCTCGACCATCCGGCAGGCCCTGGCCTCGATCGGCAAGACCATCCAGTCGCGCGGCGGCGAGATGGTGAACGGTGTCATCACCTCGGCGATAAACGTGGTGTCTGCCGTGCTGTTCCTGCTGGTTGTGCCGGTCGTCACCTTCTACATGCTGCTCGACTGGGACCGCATGGTTGCCGTGATCGACCGGCTTCTGCCGCGCGATCATGCGCCGGTGATCCGGCGCCTCGGGCGCGAGATCGACGCCACGCTTGCCGGATTCGTGCGCGGGCAGGTGATGGTCTGCATCATCCTGGGCATCTTCTATGCCGTTGCGCTGATGGCGGCGGGGCTGCAGTTCGGCGGCATCGTCGGGACCATCGCCGGCGCGATCACCTTCATTCCCTATGTCGGCGCGATGGTGGGCGGCGCGTTGGCCATCGGCCTGGCCCTCTACCAGTTCTGGGGCGACTGGCTGCATGTCCTGCTGATCGCCGCGATCTTCGCCATCGGCCAGTTTGCCGAAGGCAACATCATCACGCCGCGCCTGGTGGGCAAGTCGGTCGGCCTGCATCCGGTCTGGCTTCTGTTTGCCCTGGCGGCCTTCGGCTCGCTGTTCGGCTTCATCGGCATGCTGGTGGCAGTGCCGGTGACGGCGGTCATGGGCGTGCTGGTCCGCTTCGGGGTCGAGCAATACCGGCACAGCCTGCTGTACTGGGGCAGCAGCGGCAGAACTGCCGCCCTGCCGGAAGGGGGGGCTGAGGCCGCGACGGGGGGCGCGTCCGCGCGGGCCGCGGACGAACCGGCGCCGTGATCCGACAACTGACCTTCGACCTGCCGCCCCGCGACAATCGCAGCCGAGCCGATTTCATCGTCACGCCGGCCAATGCGCTGGCGCTGGCCGCGCTGGAGGGCTGGCGCGACTGGCCGGGCGGCAAGATGGTGCTGACCGGGCCGTCGGGGGCGGGCAAGTCGCATCTGGCCGCGATCTGGGCGGCGGAGACCGGGGCCGCCGTGGTCCCGGCGCGCAGCCTGGCCGGGGCCGGGCTGGCCGCACTTGCCGCCGGGGGTGCGGTTGCGGTCGAGGATGCCCAGGCGCTGGCCGGCGATGCGGCGGCGGAGGCTGCGTTCTTTCACCTGCACAACCTGCTTTTTCCCACCGGGTGCCTGCTTGTCACCGCGGCTGCGGCGCCGCGCGACTGGGGTCTCGGCCTGCCAGACCTGCTGTCGCGCCTGCAGGCCGCGCCCCTGACCCGGATCGAGGCGCCGGACGACGCGCTGCTGTCCGGTGTCTTGAACAAGCTGTTCGCCGACCGCCAGATCGTGCCGCCGGCGATGCTGATCCCCTTCCTGCTGGCGCGGATGCCGCGCTCGATCGGGGCGGCGCGGGCCCTGGTTGCCAGGCTCGACGCGCGCGCCCTGGCCGAGGGCAGGCCGCCGGGCCTGCGGCTGGCGGCCGAAGTTCTCGCCGAAGGTTCCGGCGAATCCGCATCCGACTGGACCGCCGACTAGACCACCGTCACCAATCCTTCACAGCCCCTGCGGCATATCCCACACATCATGACCCACGCCGATTTCCTCAAAGCCCCGTATCCCGCTGCTGTTGCGCTTTCCGACGAAGAGGTCGGCGGCGGCCAGCGCTTTTTCAACCGCGAGCTTTCGTGGCTTGCCTTCAACTGGCGCGTTCTGGAGGAAGCGGCGAACCCGGCCGTTCCGCTGCTGGAACGGCTGCGCTTCCTGTCGATCTCGGCCACCAACCTGGACGAGTTCTATACCGTCCGGGTGGCCGGCCTGCGCGCGCTGGTGCGTGGCAACAACCCGATCCCCTCCGAGGATGGCCGCAGCCCCGCCGAGCAGTTGCGCCTGATCCACGCCGATGCCCGCGCATTGATGCAGGCCCAGCAGACCACGTTCCGGACGCTGCGCGCCGAGATGGAAGATCAGGGGATTGTCATCCTGGCCCGGACCAAGCTTGGCGCCCGCGACCTGAAATTCCTGGAAGACTATTTCATCGCCAACGTCTTTCCCGTGCTTTCGCCGCTGGCCATCGACCCCGCGCATCCCTTCCCCTTCATTCCCAATACCGGATTTTCGCTGGCGCTGGCGCTGGAGCGGGTCACGGATCGCCGGCCGCTGAACGCCCTTCTGCCGATTCCGCAGCAGATCGACCGTTTCGTGGCGCTGCCCGGGAAAGAGGGCGAAGACCGCTTCCTGCCGCTGGAGGAACTTCTCCTGCTGCATCTCGACATGTTGTTTCCGGGCTATGCCGACCGTGGCCACTGCCTGTTTCGGGTGCTGCGCGACAGTGACCTTGAAGTCGAGGAAGAGGCCGAGGATCTGGTGCGCGAGTTCGAGACCGCGCTAAAGCGCCGCCGCCGCGGCGAGGTGATCCGGCTGAAGCTGTCGGCCGGCGCGCCCGAAGCGTTGCGCGCGCTGATCATGGACGAATTGAACGCCGCCGAGGACGAGGTGGTCGAGGTCAAGGGCCTGCTCGGCATGGCCGATCTCAAGGCGCTCGTCCTGTCCTCGCGGCCCGAACTGCTCTGGCCGCCGTTCAAGCCACGGGTGCCTGAACGGGTCGAGGATCACGATGGCGACATGTTCGCCGCGATCCGCCAGAAGGACATGCTGCTGCATCACCCCTACGAGACCTTCGACATGGTGATCCGCTTTCTGGAACAGGCGGCGCGCGATCCCAATGTCGTCGCGATCAAGCAGACGCTGTACCGCACCAGCTGGGACAGCCCCATCGTCTCGGCGCTGTGCGAGGCGGCCGAGGCCGGAAAATCCGTCACCGCTCTGGTGGAGTTGAAGGCCCGTTTCGACGAGGCCGCGAACATCCGCCAGTCGCGCCGGCTGGAACGGTCCGGCGCCCATGTCGTCTATGGGTTCATGCATCTGAAGACCCATGCCAAGATCTCGACCGTGGTCCGGCGCGAGGGCGACACGCTTGTCACCTATACCCATTACGGCACCGGCAACTATCACCCGATCACCGCGCGCATCTACACCGACCTCAGCTTTTTCACCTGCGATGCGGCGCTGGGGCGCGATGCGACCAAGGTGTTCAACTTCCTGTCGGGCTACGTCCAGCCGCAGGGTCTTGAAAACCTCTCGATCTCTCCGATCTCGCTCAAGCCGCGACTGCTGGAGCTGTTTTCGGCCGAGGCCGACCATGCCCGTGCCGGCCGCCCGGCAGAGATCTGGGCCAAGATGAACAGCCTGATCGACGCCGAGGTGATCGATGCGCTTTACGCCGCCTCGAACGCCGGGGTGAAGATCAGCCTTGTCGTGCGCGGCATCTGCGGCCTGCGCCCCGGCGTGAAGGGGCTGAGCGAGAACATCCGGGTGAAGTCGATCGTCGGCCGCTTTCTCGAACATAGCCGCATCGTCTGTTTCGGCAATGGCCATGGCCTGCCGGCGCGGGAGGCGCGGGTGTTCCTGTCCTCGGCCGACTGGATGGGCCGCAACCTCAACCGCCGGGTCGAGACATTGATCGAGGCGCTGAACCCCACGGTGAAAAGCCAGATCCTGAGCCAGATCATGGCCGCGAACCTTGCCGACGAGGCGCAAAGCTGGGTGCTGGCCCCCGACGGCCGCTACAGCCGCGACCTTGGCGAAGAGGGGGCGCAACTCTTCAACTGCCACCGCTTCTTCATGGAAAACCCCTCGCTCTCGGGCCGCGGCACGGCCGGCGCCAAGGATGCCCCCCGGCTGATCGTGGTTGCGGGCGACGAGATCACCGAGACGAAGGCGGGGTAATTGCCGCCCGAAGGCGCGGTCGCACCGTTCCGGCGGTGCCCGGGCCGCTCGTCTTGGGATGCAGGGGCAAGCCCGAAACGGCCCCAACCGAGGGTGGGCGCGCGAAAACGCGGGCGGGTGGCCGTAGTCCAGCCCTTTGCAAGCTCGGCCCTTCCGTGCCATGCAGCCGGCCGGCCGCAGCGCGGAATTCCGTCGCGGCGGGGTTTGAAAGCCCAATCCGCCAGGGCCCTGCACCGGGTCCGATGACGCCAGAAGCTGCGGGTCGCCGCTGGGCGCCAGAAGTTGCGGGTCGTCGCAGGACGAAATCCCGGTGAAATGACCGTAGCGCAGTTTGCCGTGACGGCGACCCGTTGCGACCCAATGCCGTCTGCATCCGGCCTGTCGGGATGGACAGCGCCCTGCGCGCCCGGCCGGCGCGGCATGGCCGTTGTTGCCGCGCCTTGCCGCAGGCAAGCGCCGAGACCTCGGGAAGGCGATTGCAGCGCCGCCGGCGCCAAGATGCCCCGGAAAACCGGCACCTTGCGGCGATGTCACCGCGAAGACATATCCCGTGCGGCGATCCGGCCTGCCAAAAGGCGGCCAAGGCGAAGTTCCGGATCGAAGAGGCCGCCCGGCTTTCTGTCCTGCCGGGAAAGCCGCATGCAAATGGCGGCGGCGGCCCGATGCCGGCGCCGCGCCCTATACCAGCCTGGTCGCTTCCACCGCCGCCCGCACGAAATCCGCAAACAGCGGATGGGGAGCAAAGGGTTTCGACTTCAGTTCGGGGTGGAACTGGACGCCAAGGAACCACGGGTGGTCCTTCACCTCCACGATCTCCGGCAACCGCCCGTCCGGCGACATGCCCGAGAAGATCAGGCCGCAGCTTTCCAGCTGGTCGCGATAGCGGATGTCGACCTCGTAGCGGTGGCGGTGGCGTTCCTCGATGACGGTGGTGCCATAGATCTGCGCCACTTTCGAACCTGCGTTCAGATTCGCGGTATAGGAGCCCAGCCGCATGGTCCCACCCTTGGCGTCGTCGGCCTTGCGGCGCACGGTGTGGTTGCCCTGCACCCATTCCTTCAGATGATAGACCACCGGGGTAAAGCGTTTCTCGCCCTTTTCATGGTCAAATTCCTCGGACCCGGCATTCGGCAGCCCGGCCAGGTTGCGCGCCGCCTCGATCACCGCCATCTGCATGCCAAGACAGATGCCGAGATAGGGGACCTTGTGGGTGCGGGCGAATTGCGCCGCCTTGATCTTGCCCTCGGTTCCGCGTTCGCCAAAGCCGCCGGGAACGAGAATGGCGTCGAAATTCTCCAGATAGGGTGCCGGATCCTCGCGTTCGAAGATTTCCGCATCGATCCATTCGGCGCGGACCTTGGTGCGGTTGGCCATGCCGCCGTGGGTCAGCGCCTCGGCGATGGATTTGTAGGCATCTTCCAGCTGGGTGTATTTGCCGACGACGGCCACGCGCACCTCGCCTTCGGGATGGGTGATACGATCCATCACATCTTCCCAGCGGGCAAGATTGGGCTTTGGCGCCGGGGTGATGCCGAAGGCGTCGAGCACGGCCTGGTCCAGCCCGGCGCGATGATAGGCCAGCGGCGCCTCATAGATGGTCGACAGGTCATAGGCCGGGATCACGGCCTCCTTGCGGACATTGCAGAACAGCGCGATCTTTTCTCGCTCGCGGTCGGGGATCGGGTGTTCGCTGCGGCAGACCAGAATGTCGGGGGCAAGGCCGATGCTCTGCAACTCCTTGACCGAATGCTGGGTGGGCTTGGTCTTGAGCTCTCCGCTGGCCGCCAGATAGGGCAGCAGCGTCAGATGCATCAGGATCGACTGGCCGCGCGGGCGCTCGTGGATGAACTGGCGGATGGCTTCGAAGAAGGGCAGGCCCTCGATATCGCCCACGGTGCCGCCGATCTCGCAGAGCATGAAATCCACCTCATCATCGCCGATGCGAAGGAATTCCTTGATTTCATTGGTGACGTGGGGGATGACCTGGATGGTCTTGCCCAGATAGTCGCCACGCCGCTCCTTCTCCAGCACGTTGGAATAGATGCGGCCGGAGGAGATGCTGTCGGTCTGCCGGGCCGAGACGCCGGTGAAGCGTTCGTAATGGCCGAGGTCGAGGTCGGTTTCCGCGCCATCATCGGTGACGAAGACCTCGCCATGTTCGAAGGGCGACATGGTGCCGGGGTCGACGTTCAGATAGGGGTCCAGCTTGCGCAGCCGGACGGTGTAGCCCCGGGCTTGCAGAAGTGCTCCCAAGGCGGCGGATGCGAGACCCTTGCCCAGCGACGAAACCACGCCGCCGGTGATGAAGATGTAACGCGCCATTGGAGACCTGTCTCTTATACACATCT
>JACSRN010000120.1 GCA_014879735.1 Paracoccaceae bacterium | reverse complement strand
CGCTTCTGCGGCCCCCTCTCCCGCTCCTGCCGCTGCCACCGCAGCAGCGGCGGGCGGTCGGATCTTCGCCTCGCCGCTGGCGCGGCGGATCGCGAAGGAAAAGGGCGTCGATCTGGCGGTCGTGAAGGGCTCTGGCCCGCATGGACGGATCGTCAAGGCCGATGTCGAGGCTGCAAGGCCGGGCGCGGTCGCCGCCGCCGCAGCGACACCCGCGGCAAGCCCTGCCGCACCGGCGACGGCCCCGGCGGCCAAAGCTGCCCCCGCCGGCATGTCGGCCGAAACGGTGCTGAAACTCTACGAGGGTCGCGCCTTCACCGAAGTGGCGCTGGACGGCATGCGCCGCACGATCGCCGCCCGGCTGACCGAAGCGAAGCAGACCATCCCGCATTTCTACCTGCGCCGCGAGGTGCGGCTGGATGCGCTGCTGGCCTTCCGCGAACAGCTGAACAAGGGGCTGGAAAGCCGCGGCGTGAAGCTGTCGGTCAATGACTTCATCATCAAGGCCTGTGCGCTGGCGCTGCAGGCGGTGCCGGATGCCAATGCCGTCTGGGCGGGCGACCGCATCCTGAAGCTGAAACCTTCGGATGTGGCCGTGGCCGTGGCGGTCGAGGGCGGGCTGTTCACCCCGGTGCTGAAGGATGCCGAGAAGAAGACGCTCTCGGTGCTTTCCGCCGAGATGAAGGATCTGGCCGCGCGGGCGAAGACCAGAAAGCTCGCCCCGCATGAATATCAGGGCGGATCCTTCGCGATCTCCAACCTGGGCATGATGGGGATCGAGAATTTCGACGCGGTGATCAACCCGCCGCATGGCGCCATCCTGGCCGTGGGTGCCGGCCTGAAGAAGCCGGTGGTGCTGGCGGATGGATCGGTGGGCGTGGCGACCGTGATGTCGATGACGCTGTCGGTCGACCACCGGGTGATCGACGGCGCGCTGGGTGCGGCCTTCCTGAAGGTCGTGGTCGAGGCGCTGGAAAACCCGATCTCAATGCTGGCGTGATCGCCGGGACGGAACGGCCGGGGGCGCTGCCCCCGGACCCCCGGGGTATTTCCGTCAAGAGGAAGGTCGGCGGGTTTCGAGGGCGCGCAGGAGGTGCCGGGCCCGGCGCGCCAGCGTGACGACGGTGCCGGCGAGGATGAGCCAGAGCGCAGCGGCAAGGATCGTCGCGCCGGCGGGCGATGCGGGGAAGAGGGCTGCGGCGAGGCAGGCCAGCGTCAGTGCCGCCATGCGGTGCGGTTTTGCCATCGGTCCGGAAAAATCGGCCGGCAGAGCCTCGGCCCGGCCCAATTCGCGCAGCCAGGCCGTGGCGATGGCCAGTGCCGCGCAGCCGAGGCCGAGTGCCGGCTGGCCGGCGGCGAGCCCCGCGCCCCAGAAGAACAGAAGATCGGCAATGCGGTCGGGCGCCTCGTTCCAGAATGCGCCGGTGGCGGTGGATTTGCCGCCCTCGACCGCGACCATTCCGTCGAGCAGGTTGCACAGCAGGCGGGCCTGGATCGCCAGCGCAGCAAGAACCAGCAGCAGCGCGGCGAAAGGGGCCGGAGCGGCCGAAACCATGGCCAGCGCCAGAAATCCCAGCCCGGCGAAGCCGATGGAGGCGGCGGAAATCCCGTTCGGGGTGATCCGTCCCGCGGCGAGGCGGGCGGCCAGCGCCCGGGCCCAGCGGCGGTTGCGGGTCGCCAGCGGCCGGCGGGAGGCGGGGCCGGTCATGTCTGTGACCAGAAATAGCGGGTGAGGTGAAAGAAGATCGGCGCGGCGAAGACCACCGAATCGAGCCGGTCGAGAAAGCCGCCATGGCCAGCGATCAGATGACCCCAGTCCTTTACCCCCTTGTCGCGCTTGATCGCCGACATGACGAGGCCGCCGAAGCTGCCCATCACGGTGACAACCAGCGCCATCAGCACCGCCTGTTCCGGCGCGAAGGGCGTCAGCCACCAGAGTGCGGCGCCCGCGGCCGTCGCCGTCGCAAGGCCGCCGAGAAAGCCCTCCCAGGTTTTCGAGGGCGAGAGCGAGGGCGCAAGCGGGCGGCGGCCGAAAAGCTTGCCACAGACATATTGCATCACGTCGGACAATTGCACGGTAAAGATCAGCCAGGCGATGAGCAGGACATTCTGGCCCTCGAACCCCGCGATCCGCAGTGACAGCAGGGCGGGCACATGGCTGACGCAATAGACCGAGATCATCAGCGCCCATTGCGTCTCGGCCACGCGGTCGAGAAAATCCGCCGGGCCGCCGCGCAGCGCCGACAGGACGGGCAGCAGCAGGAAGGCATAGACCGGAATGAAGATGGCATAAAAGCCGTACCAGTCGATGCCGACCAGCAGGTATTGCACCGGCAGCACGACGAAGAAGGCCGCGGCCAGCGCCCAGTGATCGGCTGCGCTTTTGCGGGTCAGGCTGAGAAACTCGCGCAGCGCGGCAAAGGACAGGATTGCGAAGAGAATAACGACGCCGGGCCGGCCGGCCAGAAAGGCAAGGGCCAGAAGAACCACCATGGCCCACCAGGCGGCGATGCGGGCGTTCAGGTTCTCAATCGCCGGGTTCGAGCCGTCGGGCGCCACCCGGGCGCGCAGGATCTGGCCGATGGCGGTGGCGACGACCAGGAAGACAGCCACGCCGAGAAGGAGATAGGCAAGATGGGGCGTCATGCCGCGTCTCCGGCACGCAGGGCCAGCAGGGCCGCCGCGGTGCGGGCGAGGAAGGCATCCTTCGGCTCGTCATCGGCCAGGCGCAGGGCTGCGCCGAAGGTCAGCGTGCAGATCAGCGGCACCGGGATGATCTCGCCCTTGGGCATCACATGGTTCAGGTTGGAAATCCAGACCGGCACAAGATCGACGCCAGGGCGCTGGCGGGCAAGATGGTAAAGCCCGGACTTGAAAGGCAGAAGCGGGGCATCCGAACTGTTGCGCTGGCCCTCGGGAAACAGGATCAGCGAAGCACCGCCATCCAGTGCCGCAGCCATCTGCGCCACCGGATCCTCGGTGCGGTGATCGGGGCGACGGTCGATCAGCACCGCATTGAAGACGTCGCGCCCGATGAAGGCGCGCAGCGGAGAACGAAGCCAGTAGTCGAGTGCCGCCACCGGGCGGGTGTTTGCGCGCAGAACGGGGGGAAGGACCGTCCAGATCAGGACGAAATCGCCGTTCGAGGTGTGGTTGGCATAGTAGATGCGCTGCCGGGCCCGCGGCTCGACCCCGGCCCAGATCGCCCGCGGCGCCGTCGCCAGACGGGCGAAAAGCGTGATCGCCTTGGCGAGGACCCCGGCGGTCAGCGCCAGTACGGATCGGCGGAGGCGGGAGAGCACGACCAGACCCCGCCGGTCATTCGGGGTGCAGAACCTGGTCCATGGTCAGGGCCGGCTGATCGCAGCCCGCCTTGCCGACAACCCGCGCCGGCACGCCCGCGACGGTGGTGTTCGCCGGCACCGGCTCCAGCACGACCGAGCCGGCCGCGATGCGCGAGCATCTGCCAACGCGGATATTGCCCAGAACCTTGGCCCCTGCCCCGATCATCACGCAATCGCCGATCTTCGGGTGCCGGTCGCCATCTTCCTTGCCGGTGCCGCCCAGCGTCACCGAATGCAGCATCGACACATTGTCGCCCACCACCGCCGTCTCGCCGATCACGATGGAATGGGCGTGGTCGATCATGATGCCGCGGCCGATCTGCGCGGCGGGATGGATGTCGACGCCAAAGGCTTCCGACACCCGCATCTGCACGAAATAGGCCATGTCCGGCCGCCCCTGCGACCAGAGCCAATGGCCGATTCTGTAGGCCTGCACCGCCTGATAGCCCTTGAAAAACAGAACGGGCTGGATGTAGCGGTGGCAGGCCGGGTCGCGCTCATAGACCGCCATCAGGTCGGCGCGTGCGGCCGTGCCGATTTCAGGCGCGGTTTCATAGGCTTCGTCGGCGATCTCGCGCAGGATCTGCTCGCTCATCTCACCCGAGGCGAGTTTCATCGAAAACCGATAGGACAGTGCGCGCTCGAACGTCGCATGGTGCAGCAGGCCAGAATGGATCAGCGCGCCCAGAAGCGGCTCGCAACGCACGGCTTCCTCGGCCTCGTCACGGATGCGCTGCCAGACGGGGTCCAGTTGCGTGATGCGGTACTTGGTCTCGGGCATGGTGCGCTCCTTGCCGGGTCGGTCGGGAAGACATAGGGCACGCATCGCGCGCCGCCAAGCCATTCCCCTCTTCCGGTGAATATG
Organism: Paracoccaceae bacterium; assembly: GCA_014879735.1. GTDB lineage: Bacteria > Pseudomonadota > Alphaproteobacteria > Rhodobacterales > Rhodobacteraceae > Pseudogemmobacter. The sequence goes on along the minus strand of JACSRN010000120.1, from coordinate 10,590 downwards.
CGCCAACCGCCCGACGGCGGCAATGCGGATTGCCCGGACATCAGGGCGCTACTGCCAGGGTTTTCCAGGGCCCCGGGCCGAAACGGGCCGATATCTGCGCCACCGCGACCGAGAAACCCGCCGCAACGCCATCGCTTGCCTGCTGCGCCGCCGGATAGGGGAAGGCCGGCGTCGTCGCGCTGTATTCCGCGACAATCGTCGCGCCGTCCAGAATGCGCAGCGCATAGCGCTCGCTGTCCTCGCCAAGCGGAACCTCAAGCTGCTGCCAACTGTCCCCCTCGATCCGGGTGCGGCGGATCCAGCGCAGCACGACATCCGCACCCGCGCGGCCCTGCGCGCGCAGGTGACAGACCGGATAGGGTCGCAGGCCGATACCGTCGAAGGCAACCGTCTTCTCGACGACATTGGGGTCGTCATAGCCGCGCGCGCTGACGCCCACCCGCCAGGCCCGGGCCAGCCCGCGCATATTGGCGGCCAGATCGACCTGCACCGGCGCCCCGTCCAGCAGCACGACCGTGCTGCCCGCCGGCCAGAGCGCCGGCATGATCCCGTCGGTGCCAAGCTGGCCCCGCAGGCGCAGCGACAAATCCCAGACATTGGGTGCGACAAGCTCCGCCGCCGCAAACTGGAGCACCTCCCAATTGGCTGCAGTTCCGTCACCGATCGCCATCGCATTCGCACCGTTCAGCACCGCAAGCGCTGTCGTCGACTGCAACCCGCCGCCGGTCAGCCGGACGCGCAGAGGCTCGCCCCGGTCCCACAGCCCCGGCCGCGCCGCGGCCAGATCCGTCTCCGTCACGCCAATCACCGAAGGCGCCGCAACCAGCCGGTTCAGCCGGAAGCTGCCGTCGCCCGCCGCACCCCAAAGTGCTACCGTTCCGGGCCAGGGCGCCGCCGTCACCGCCAGATGCGGCGCATGCGGCACCTCGTTGCCCGTCATCAGCGGCAGGTCGAGAAACACCGGATAGGTCGGCACCGGCGCCACGAACGGTCGCAGGCTGATGCCTTCCTCCTCGGCATCGGCCGGCTCGTACAGCCCGCCCTCGTAGCGCGTGGCCTCGATCAGCCGGGTCCCGGCCTGCTCGGCCCGGTCGATCCGCCAACTCGTGCCATCGGCAAGGCGGATGCGGTCGCCGGTCCGGATTGCATCTGCCGAAGGCGGCAGCGCCAGCCGCAGCCGGTCGCGGCCGATCCGGGCTTCGGCCAGCCAGCGCTGCGCCAGCGCCCGCCCCTCGGCAGCGGTCAGCGCCATCGGCAGGTCCGAGACCGAGACCGAGGGGGTCGCATCGTCGGGGATGCGCGCTTCGGCGGTGCGGGTGTCGTAGACCCCTTCGGCATCGACATGGCCGATCCGCACGGTTCCTGCCACCTCGGGATCGGGCGCACGGCTCTGCTCGACCAGCCCGTCCAGCGCATCTTCCACCGCAAGTTGCGCCGTGTCGATGTCATGATCATGCCCGGTGCGGCGGATGGCAAAGCGCAGCGCCGTCCCGGTATCTGCGCTGTCGCAGGCATGGGCCAGCAGCAGCGGCTGCAGCGCTGCCCGCGCCGTCTGCACATCGCCCAGCGCATAGCCGCGCACGACCGCCGTGGCCCCTGTCGTCTCCACCGCCGTGACGCCGGCGCGCGCGCAGATCTCGGCGATCACCGCCTCCAGCGGTTGGCTCGCCGCTCGCCCGTTCAGCCAGTGGCCGCGGAGATAGGCGGCACCGTCGCTCCACAATTCCGTCAGTCCCGGAAAGGCGGGAAATGGCCGCGCATCCCAGGCCCAAACATGCGAATGCGCGAAATCGACCATGCGCCCGGCATAAAGGCTCGCCGCGGGATTGGCCGCCGGATCGGTCCAATACGCCGCCATCGCCCGCAGATACTGCATCTGCACCAGATCGTCGCGCCGCCCGGTCGAGGCGCGCGGCAATGCGCTTTCCGATGACAGCGCGTCGAGAAAGCGGTTGGGTTGGTTGGTTCCCTTGTCGATGGCCGCGCAGCCGTATTCGGTAAAGCGGATCGGCTTTGACCCCGGGATCCAGCCCGTCGGCAGCGCCGCCCGCACGGCGCCGGCACGTTCGTGATGCGCCTCGCCCCACCAGCTGGCCAGATCCTTGACGCGAAACACCCAGGGCTCGCCAAAGGCACCGTCCTCGATCGGACGCCGGATCTGCGCGGCCTCGCCCTCGGGGCTGTCGTAATACCAGTCGAACCCCTCGCCGCCGGCGATATTCGCCTGCAGGTAATCCAGTGCATAGGGCGAACCCCAGGCCGCATCGGCATGCGTATCGCCCTCGCGCCAGTCCGACAGCGGCATGTAATTGTCGATGCCGACAAAATCGACATTCGGATCCGACCAGAGCGGATCGAGCGGGAAATGCAGGTCGCCGTCGACGAAATAGCTGCCGTATTCCGTCCAGTCCGCCGCATAGCTGACCTTGCAGCCGGGCCCGAGGATCGCCTTCACCTCGCCCGCCAGCACCCTCAGCGCCGCAACGGCCGGAAACCCGTCGGCGCCGTCGCGGATGCGTGTCAGCCCGCGCATTTCCGAGCCGATGCAGAAACTGTCCACGCCGCCCGCCGCCGCACAGAGATGGGCGTAATGCAGGATGAATCGGCGGAACCGCCATTCCGCCGGGCCGGAGTAGCCCACCTCCTCGCTGCCCGTGGTGAAATCGCCCGGCTGAGCTGCGCCGAAGAAGGCCTCCACCTCGGCAGTGGCGGCAGCCGTGCGGTCGGTCGTGCCCGCCAGCCCCGGCGCAAGCGCGGTGGTGATCCGGCCTCGCCAGGGCATCTGGGGCTGCCCTTCGGCGCCGGTCCAGGGATCGGTCAGGGTATTGCCGTCCAACTGGTCCATCAGGACGAAGGGATAGAACATCACCTCCCGCCCCGCAGCACGGATCGCCCGGATCGCCTCGATCACCGAGGGATCGGCCGGCGTGCCGCCATAGATCGCCCGCCCGCCGATCTTCGGCAACTCGCCCGCTGCCGCGCGCGGAACGCCGCCGGCGCGCCAGGGCATGCCTTCGCCATCCGTCTCATGCGTCTCGACCAGGGGGCGAATCTGGCAATCGCCGCAGCGCAGGTCATTTCCAAACCAGGAAACGATCAGGGAAACCGAACCAACATTCGGCAACTCGGCGGTTAGATCGTCCAGTGCGGTCGCGAAATCGGTTTTCCCCGAACTGGTGTTCGAATTGATTGCCGTGTTCAGCCCCAGCCCGCGATTGACATGCACCGGCGTCGTGGCCAGCGCATATTCCCCCGTTCCCGGGATCAACGCGACGGCATTGACCGCCTGCTGCAGGCCGGCACCCGGGGCTGCGCGCATCACCTCGAAGGTAAAGGCCGGCACGCGCGTGCCATAGGGCGACAGATCCAGATCCTCGATCACCACATAGGCAAGGCCGCGATAGGCCGGCGCATTTCCCGCCCCCTCCACCGCCTCGATCTTCGGGTCGGGCGCCTGATCCTCGGTGCCGGCATAGACCCGCATCGTCAGGCTGCCGGCCGGGATCTCGGCACCATCGGCCCAGACCCGCCCCACGCGCAGGATCTCGCCCTCGCACAGGGCCAGCGCCAGGCTGACCGTGTAGGAATATTCCGTGACCGAGGGCCGCGAACCCTTGCCGCCCCGGCTGCGATTGGCATGTTCCTCGAACTGCGTGGCCCAGAGGACCTGGCCGCCCAGCCGCATCCGCCCCCAGAGCCGCGGCACCGCCGCCCCCTCCGAGGCGCCCGGCAGGCGCAGCCGGTCGATCCGGCCCGTCTCCACCGCCTCCGATCCGCCCAGAAGCCGCTGGTCGATCGCGCGGCCCAGCGTGGCGCCGACCGCCCGGCCGATCACCGCGCCAGACAGCCCCAGCACCGTACCGCCGAACCCGGCCCCCACCGCCGCGCCAACCGCCGAGAGAACAAGCGTCGCCATGGTCACAAGACCCTTTCAGGAAAGGAAAATCGTGCCGCCACCCGTCGCGCCCATGGCGCGCTGAGGGCGCTTTCGGTAACGGAATGGCCCGAATAGGCATGGATGAACCGGCCCAGGGGCGCGATGGCCGATTGCAGGCCCAGATGCTTGGCAATGCCGCCCTCGCGCATGCGAAACAGCAGCACATCGCCCAGCGCCGCCTGGTCAAGCGGCTTTGGCACCAGCCAGATATCGGCCGCGCGCATCAGCCCCTCCTCGCGCGAGACCTCGGCCCAGTCGGCGGTATAGGCCGGCACGGCGCAGGGCTCCGCGCCATAGAGCGCCCGCCAGATGCCGCGGATCAGGCCAAGGCAATCGGTGCCCGCGCCACGACAACTGGCCTGATGGACATAGGGCGTGCCGATCCAGGCCCGCGCCTCGGCCAGGGCCGCTTCACCCCGCCCGCTCATGCCGGCCCTGCCCCCGGCCGCACCAGGCTGCCGCCGGTGTTCGCCTGATCCGACCGCGGATAGGCGGTGATCCAGTCATCGCCGGGCAGATGCGGAAAGCCCCTGAAGTTCAGAAAATTGCCGAACTTCACCCGGCAGGTCGCCGCCCGCCGGTCGCAGCCCGCCAGAAGGCGCAGCTGGTCGCCCGGCGCCAGCGGCGCCCGCAACGATTGCCACAGTTCCACCCGCCGCATCGCCCCGGACAGGCGGTCCGACTTCACCACCCCCGACAGCCCCGCCGCAGCGCCCGACAGCACCTCGATCCGGCCGCCCTCGAACCAGCGGTCGTCAAAGCCGGCAAAGCCGGCAAAGCGCAGCACACGCCCGCCGTCTTCCACCAGTTCGACCGACCGTTCGGCATGATAGCCCGGCTGCGTCAGGTCAAAGCCGCAGCGGCCATCGCCCAGCACCGCCTGGCAGGTGCGGGTATAGGCCAGCCCCGCCGGCTGGTTCAGCGGTTCGGCCAGCCCGCGCAGTTCGGCACGGAACTCGGCCCCCTTGATCGTCACCTCGCCCAGCGTACCGCGGAACACCTCGCGCCGCGCCGGGACATCGGCCCAGTTCGCCAGCCAGATCCGCACCTCGGCCCCATCGAAGCGCCCGGCCACCAGATCGGCCTCGCTGATCGCGCCGTCGGACAATGCGCCCACGGCCTCGGTATTGTCGACCGACAGCCCCGTGGCCTGCACCAGCGCGCTTGCCGTCAGGCCCGAACTTGCGCGGCAGACCACGCCGTCCAGGACCAGATCGCAATCATGGTCGGTGAAGCCCAGCACAAGCCCGTCCCTGCGTGTGACCGTCCACAGCCGGCAGACCGTGGTCGTGCCGCCGGCAAGATGGGCCTGCAGATCCGCCGCGCTCATTGCCGGATCTCCACCACCGGCACGCTGGGCACCTCGCCCGCCTGGAACGAGGCAACCGAGACCTGGATGCCATCGGTATCGAACCGCACGGGCACGTCGAACTCGAACCCTGCGCTGATGCGCGTGCCCAGCGGCGGTGCCACCGCAAAGCTGACCAGCCCAGTGGCCGGATCGACCGTGAACTCCACACCCTCGACCTTGGGGTCTTCCGAAACCGCCACCGTCACCGAACCCAGAACCGCCTTGCCGATCGGGCGGACATAGCTTTCCGCCCCCGACTGATAGGTCTTCTGCAACTGGAACACCGTCTGATGGGCATCACCGGTCCCGATGATCTGGTCCAGCGGCCCCGGCCTTGTATTGGCCGGGCAAGAGCGGAAATCCGTCCAGTCCTTCCAGCGAAAGCCATGCAGCCGCCCCCGCCGTGCCTCGAAGAACGCGATCAGCGCCTCCAGATCGGTCAGCGACCGCAGCCCCACACCCGCGTCATACCGCCGGCGCGAATGCGCCCATGGGGTGTTGCGCTCCTCGAACCCGTTCGCCAGCGTCACGATCTCGGTCCGCCGCTCCGGCCCGCCGACCGATCCGAACGACAGGTTCGCCGGAAATCTCACCTCGTGAAAGGCCATGTCTCACCTGTTCCTTTGGCCGCGCGACAGCGCCCGGCTCATCTGCGCGGCGATCTGGCTCTGGCTGTTGCGAAAGCCCTGGACGTCCGGCGTGGTCACATTCATCACCACCGTCACCGGGCGCCCGCCGCCCTGCGCGGCAACCCCCAGCCGCCCGTCGGCGCCGCGCGCCAGCGGCAGGATCGCCTCGGGCCCCGCCTCGCCCATCAGCCCGGTCCCGCCCCGCATCGGAAAGCTGACCGGAGAAGAGACCACCCCGCCGGCCGCAAAGGGCATCACCCGGCCCTGCGTGAAGGCGCCGCCCTTGGCAAAGGGCAGAAAGGCGCTCATCACCGCATTGATGCCACCGGCCAGCAGGCCGCCCGCCGCGCCGGCCACCGGCTTCATCGCGGCCGAATAGATCGTGTCGGAAATGGTCTTCGCCACGCCCTTCAGCGCATCCGACAGCTTGGCCCCGTCGAAGACCAGCCCGTCGAAGGCCCGGCGCAGCCCCCCCGACATCCCCGACGCCAGGCTGTTGACCTCGCGCCCGGTGTAGGCCGCCGTCTCGCGCATCCGCGCAAGCTCGCCGTCAAAGGCTGCCACCATCTGGGCCGTGCCGCCCAGCCGTTCCTCCAGCGCCGCCAGCGCCTCGGTCAGTTCCCCGGCATCCGCCATCCTCGGTCCCCCTTGTCACATCGGGAAAGGCTGCGGCCAGTTCCTCCAGCCGTGCCCGCGTCAGGGGTGGAGCGGCCCGCTCCACCCCCAGCATGATCCGCAGTTCCGCCGGTGTCAGCCGCCAGAACGCCGCCGGTTCCAGGCCCAGGCCCTGCAGCCCCGCCCGCATCAGCCCGGCCCAGTCGATTCCGGTTGTCATCGCAGGGGGGTCATCCCTCGCCGGGCAGCGCAAAGGCCCGGGCCAGCAGCGCCGCCGCCACCCGCGCCGCGCCCATCGGCCCGCCACCGATCTCGACCGCCAGAAGGTCCTCGGCCCGGCCCTTCCAGCCGCCGCCGCGCAGCCCCGCAATCACCACCGCCAGCACGTCGCGCCCCGAGAACCGGCCGCTCTCGAACCGCTCGGCCAGATCGACCAGCGATCCCTCGCCCAGCATCGCCTCCAGTTCGGCCAGCGCACCCAGCGTCAGCTTCGCCACCTGCGGCACGCCGTCGAGCGCGACCTCCACCTCTCCGGCCCAGGGATTGGCCATCACAGCGCCGTGAAAGTCAGCAGCCCGGCCGAGGCAAGCGTCACCTCGTAAGTGGCCTCGCCGTTGTGGCTGCCGGCATATTCCAGTGCCGAGATCATGAACGGCCCCTCGACCACGCCGAAATCCGGGATCACCACCTGAAAGGCCGGGATCTCGCCGTCGAAGAAGATCTGCCGCGCGCGCTCGTCGGTATTCGCGTCGCGAAACACGCCCGAGCCGGAGATCGTTGCCGATTTCACCCCCGCCCCCGCCAGAAGCTCGCGCCAGCCGCCGGCGCTTTCAAGGCTTGTCACATCCACCGTCTCGGCATTGAAGCTTGCCCGCGTGGCACGCAGCCCCGCGACGGTCTCGAACTGACCGTCGCCGGTCTGGTCGATCTTGATCAGAAGGTCCTTGCCGGCCTGAACCGCCATTTTTTCGCTCCTTCAAAGGGTTGGTTACAGTTCGATACGGGCGCGGAACGTCATGTCGATGCGCCGCACCTCGCCCTCGTCGATGCGTTGCGCCCGCGCACGCAGGAAAAGCAGGCTGACCAGCGTCCCGCGGCTCAGCACCAGCCCGGCCCCGGTCAGCGCGTCGGAAATGTCGGCGGCAATGGTCTTTGCCGCCAGAAACCCGCTGCCGTCGGACAGGATGGAGATCTGCAGCAGATGCTCGGCGCCCGCCCCGCTGCCGTCGGATGCATCACGCGCCTCCTCGGCGCCGACCAGCACGAAGGTGGCTGCGGGCTGTGGCGGCACCGCGTCATAGATCGCCACCCCGGACAGCGCCGGCGCGGCAGAGAGATGCTGATAGACCGCCCCCTGCAGGGCGGCGGTGGCGGCATAGCTCATATCGGGGCCTCCTCGCGGCAGCTACACAGCAGGAAACGGCCGTCGCGGTCGCGCTCGGCCACGGCGAGGATGGCGAAATGCCTTGCCCCCTCGCGGAAACGTTGCCCCGGAACGGGCCGCGCCGCAGCGCCTGGCGGCGCCGCGCGTACCGTGATCCGCAGCGCAAGCGAGCTGAGCACCACCTCCTCGCCGGCCGGATCGCGGCCCGCCCCCGCCACCACCTCGGCCCAGAGCGTGCCCAGCGCGCCCCAGGTCAGGGCAAAGCCGCCGGCCCCGTCGGGCGCGGTCTGCGGCGCCTCCAGCACCAGCGCGCGGTTCAGTTCTGGCACGGCCATCACCGCCCCCTGCCGCCAAGGACACGGACCTGCCGCCAGCGCTCGATCAGCCCCGCCACCGTCGCCGGGATTGCCGGACCGCTGGCGCCGTCGTTATGCCGATGCTCGTAGAACTCGGCCGCCAGCAGAAGCACCGCCTGCCGCAGATCGGCCGGCACATTCGACCAATCCGGTCCGAATCCGGCATCGAACTCGATTTCCACCCGGCCATCGGCGGGCACCTGCGGCAGCGCCAGCCCGGCCCCGGCCAGCTTCGGCCGGTGCAGGTCGGCCACCAGCCGGTAGAGCGCCACGGCGACCACGGTCTCGCCCCCCGCGGCATCGACCAGCGTCACGCTCTCCACCGCCGAGACCGGCGCCACCGGCAGCGCCTCGGCCGCCCCACCGCGCCAGTCCTCCAGCACCAGCCTGAACCGCCGCTCGATCAGCGCCTTGGCGATCCGGCCCTCGATCGCCGCCATCGCCGCGCGCAGATGGCTTTCCAGCAGCGCATCCTGGTCGGGCGCCAGGGCAAAGCCGCTGCCCAGGCGCAGATGATCCTTCAGCGCCTGCAGCGGCAGCGCCGCCTGCGGCACCGTCGTCACTTCGGTCAACAACATCGTCGGAATACCCCTCGGTTGCGCTTGGAATGGAACCGGGCGCGCCGCTCCCGCACCGCTCGTACGGAAGGGGGAGCTGCCAGACGGCACGGGGCCGCGCGCGCGCCCGGACCCGGGCCGTTACCGGCCCGGGATCTCGCGCGTTACGAGACGGCGACCTTCAGAAGCTTGATCGCCGCATAATCGGTGATATCGCCGCCCACCCGCTTGGAGGCATAGAACAACACATGCGGCTTGGCCGAGAACGGGTCGCGCAGGATGCGCAGGTCGGGACGCTCGGCAATCGTATAGCCGGCACGGAAATCGCCGAAGGCCACCGGATAGCTGTTCGCCGCCACATCGGGCATGTCCTCGCAGATCAGCACCGGATAGCCCATCAGCCGCGCCGGCTCTCCCGCCTGCAGGCTGTCGCCCCACATGAAGCGGCCGTCGGCATCCTTCATCTTGCGCACCGCACCCGCGGTTTTCGAGTTCATCAGGAAGGTGGCATTCGCGCGATAATCCGCACCCAGCGCATAGACCAGGTTGACCACGCAATCGCTGGCATTCGCCGTGGCGAAATCGGCCGCCGCGCCGGTGGGCACATAGCCGAGGCTGCCCCAGGCCCAGGAGGCATTCGCCACCTTGGCCGGCAGCAGGATGCCCTTCGGCTTGTCCACCCCATCGCCGCCGACGAAGGCCGCGGCCTCGGCCCGGATGAAGCGGGTGGCAATCTTGCCGGCCAGCCAACCCTCGACGTCGAAGGCGCTGTCGTCAAGCAGCCGCTGGCTCGCCTTCGGCATGGCCGACAGTTCATGCAGCTTGATCGAGATCCGCTCGATGGCCGGCGTCGCGGTTTCCGCCGTCGCCGCCGCCTCGGTCGCCCAGCCCGATCCCACGTCGCTGCGGTCGATCAGCACGTCGAAGGAACTGGCCTCCACCTGCACCACATTCGAGACCGCCCGCAGCGAAGCGGTCGAGGACAGCATCGAGCGGATGGTATCGGCCGTCTGCGGATCGACCAGATAGCCGCCATCCGCGGCCACCGCCGTCGACATTGCCTTGCCCTCCAGCACAAGGCCGCGCAGGCCATCGTCGTCACCCGAACGCAGATAGGCGTTGAACGCCTTCCTGTGCGGCACTTCCAGATCGGCATGGGCCGAAAGGGCGGGACGTCCGAAAGTCATGGTTTTCCGATCCAGCATGGTCAGTCGCTCTTCCTGATGTTGCAGCGATTGTTTCACTTCTATCTGAAAGATGTTGAATTCCTTCAGAAATCCGGCAACTGCAGATTTTACCTCCGCCGCCGGCGACAGGGTCGGGGACATGTCTTCCCCGGCCCGAGCCTCTCTCTCGGTCATCACTCTAACCCTCATGTCGGGATGAAGGCCGCGGCTCAGCGCCCGGCCAGGCTCCGCCGTGCCTCGTCGAAGACGCCGGCCAGTTCACGCAGGGCGGCCGACAGATCGTCGGACTTGGCCGCCACCCGCGCCTCGGGAAGCATCGGGAAGGTCACGAGCGACACTTCCCACAGCTCCAGTTCCGTCAGGTGCCGCAGCCCCTTGCCATCGCGCGCGGCCTTGACCGTGCGATAGCCGATCGACAACCCGTCGATGGCGCCCGCCTCCAGCAGCGCCACCGCCTCGCGGCCGCGCCCGACCTCGGTCAGAAGCCGCCCCTTGACCCAAAGGCCGTGCTCGTCCTCGCGCACCTCGTCCCAGATGCCGATGGGTTGGGCCGGGTCGTGCTGCCACAGCATCC
>JACSRN010000196.1 GCA_014879735.1 Paracoccaceae bacterium | reverse complement strand
GTGACCAAGCATGACGTCATCGCCTTCCTGACCCATCTTGCCGAACATATCGGCGCCGAGGAGGCGCGCTTCATCCATCAGGGCATGACCTCTTCCGACGTTCTGGACACCACGCTGAACTTGCAGCTGGTGCGCGCCTCCGACATCCTGCTCAAGGACATGGATCGCCTGCTGGCTGCACTGAAGACCCGCGCCTACGAGCACAAGGATACGCTCCGCATCGGCCGCAGCCACGGCATCCATGCCGAACCCACCACGATGGGGCTGACCTTCGCGCGTTTTTACGCCGAGATGGACCGCGGCCGCCGCCGCCTGGTCGCCGCACGCGAGGAAATCCGCACCGGCGCGATTTCCGGCGCCGTCGGCACCTTCGCCAACATCGACCCGCGGGTCGAGGAATATGTCTGCGAAAAGCTGGGTCTGGTTCCCGAGCCGGTCAGCACCCAGGTCATTCCCCGCGACCGCCATGCGATGTTCTTTGCAACGCTGGCGGTGATCGCCTCATCGATCGAGAACATCGCCATCGAAATCCGCCACATGCAGCGCACCGAGGTGCTGGAGGCCGAGGAGTATTTCTCGCCGGGCCAGAAGGGCAGCTCGGCCATGCCGCACAAGAGAAACCCCGTGCTGACCGAAAACCTGACCGGCCTTGCCCGGCTGGTCCGCATGGCCGTGGTGCCGGCGCTGGAGGATGTGGCACTCTGGCACGAGCGCGACATCAGCCATTCCTCGGTCGAGCGCGCCATCGCCCCCGACGCCACGATCACCCTGGACTTTGCGCTGAACCGGCTGGCCGGCGTCATCGAAAAACTGGTGATCTACCCCGAGAACATGCTGAAGAACATGAACAAGTTCAAAGGCCTGGTGATGAGCCAGCGGGTGCTTCTTGCCCTTACCCAGGCCGGTGTGTCGCGCGAGGATGCCTACCGGCTGGTGCAGCGCAACGCGATGAAGGTCTGGGAGAAGGGCGCTGATTTCAAGGCCGAGCTTCTGGCCGACCCCGAGGTGACGGCCGCGCTGTCGCCGGCCGAGATCGAGGAGAAGTTCGACCTGGGCTACCATACCAAACATGTCGACACGATCTTCGCCCGCGTCTTCGGCGGCTGACCGTGACCGCAACCGGCGCCTTCCGGCCGCCCCCTGGCCCGGGGGGCCGGCCTGCGGCGCCGGATGAAACCCGGTCGGATTTTTGCCAGGCCCGGACGGATTTCTGCTAGGATTGCCGGACGGCTCTGCCGCATCCCGCACTCCAGACAGAAGGGACGACCGATGAAGACCCGCATCTTGCTTGCTGCCCTTGCACTGGCCGCGCTGCCCGGGCTTGCCCTGGCCTTCGGCTGTCAGGACCGGACGCAGATCACCGCATCGAGCTGTGCCGAAGGGCAGGTCTGGGACGGTGTCGCCGGCACCTGTGTCGACAAGCCAACCAGCTGAAGCGCCGGAAAGCCGGCGTTAACCCGGCGCGGCGCATGATCGCGGCATGAAACCACCAGAATCGGAGGTTCCCATGCCCCAGGACGGGCTTCCGCTGGCGCGAATCACGCCGGCACAGCGTGCGGTTCAGGCGCCGGCACGGCGCATTCTGTCGCCGCAGGAAAAGGCGGCGGTCATCGTGCGCTATCTGCTGACGCAGGGCACGGCACTGCCGCTGATGCAGCTGCCCGAACACATGCAGGCCGCCCTGGGCGAGCGGATGGCGGCGTTGCGCCTGGTCGACCGGGCCACGCTGGAACAGGTCCTGGCTGAATTCACCGGCGAACTCGAATCGGTGGGCCTTGCCTTCCCCGGCGGGCTGGAGGGCGCGATCACTGCGATGGACGGGCATATCTCGCAGGGCGCGGCCTCCCGGCTGCGGCGCAAGGCCGGCGCCAATTCGGGCGTCGATCCCTGGGATCGGCTGGTCGCGCTGCCGGCCGAACGGCTTATTCCCATCGTCGAGGCCGAATCGGTCGAGGTGGCCGCCGTCATCCTGTCAAAATTGCCGGTGCCGCGCGCGGCGGAACTGCTGGGCAAGCTGCCGGGCGAACGCGCCCGGCGCATCGCTTTTGCGGTGTCGCAGACCACCAATGTCGACCCCGCGACGGTGCGCCGGATCGGCGGCGCAATCCTGGCGCAGATTGACAGCCAGCCGCCCCGCGCCTTTGAACGCAACCCCGTGGAACGGGTCGGCGCCATCCTCAACATCTCGCCTGCCGCCACACGGGACGAGGTGCTGCGCGGGCTGGAGGTCGACGACGAAAGCTTTGCCGAACAGGTGAAGAAGGCGATCTTCACCTTCGTCCATATTCCGCAGCGCATCTCGCCGCGCGACGTGCCCAAGGTGATACGCCTGGTGGCGCAGCCGGCGCTGGTGCAGGCCGTCGCCTGGGCCCAGGGGCGCGAGCAGCTGGAGGAGGCGGTCGAGTTCCTGCTTGCCAACATGTCGCAGCGCATGGCGCAGACGCTGCGCGAAGATGCGGCCGGTGCCGGCAAGATCAAGGAACGCGAGGCCGAGGCGGCCATGAACCAGATCGTCGGCGCGATCCGCCAGCTGGAGGAGGCGGGGGAACTGGCGATGATCGCCACGGAAGAGGACGAGGATCCCTGAGCTGCGCCGTTCCCGCCGCCGCGCCGCCCGCTACGCAGCGGGGCCGGGCGCAGGCCGCAACACCGGATGACGACGCGCCCTGCCGCGGGCAAGGGACAGCACAGCGGCCGGACATCGCGAACCGGGCGCGGGGCCGGTGGCCGACCCGGCGCCCCGCGA
>JACSRN010000187.1 GCA_014879735.1 Paracoccaceae bacterium | reverse complement strand
AAGATGCGCAGAAACATTCGAACAAAAACTGGATGAACCAACCAATACACCAGAACGTAAAATCGTCATCTGCGCATCGCCCCCATAAGTTCCCGCCCGATCAGCATGCGCCGGATCTCGGAGGTGCCTGCCCCGATCTCCATCAGCTTGGCATCGCGAAAAATCCGGCTGACCGGCGTTTCGTTCAGGAACCCCGCGCCCCCCATGGCCTGGACCGCCTGATGGGCGACGACCATCGCCTCTTCCGAGGCATAAAGCACGCAGGCGGCTGCATCCTGCCGGGTGACTTCGCCGCGGTCGCAGGCCCTTGCCACCTCATAGACATAGGCGCGGGCCGAGTTCAGCTTGGTATAGATGTCGGCGATCTTGGCCTGCATCAACTGGAAATCGCCGATGCTCTGACCGAACTGCCGACGCTCGACCAGATAGGGCATGATCTCGTCGAGGCAGGCCGCCATGATCCCGGTCCCGATACCGGAAAGCACCACACGCTCGTAATCGAGGCCGGACATCAGCACCCGCACGCCGCTGCCCTCGCGGCCGAGCAGGTTTTCCGCCGGAACCTCGACGTTTTCGAACACCAGTTCGGCCGTGTTCGAGCCGCGCATCCCGAGCTTGTCGAAATGCTTCGAGGTGGTGAACCCCGGCATGGTCCTTTCGACCAGAAAGGCCGTGATGCCCTTCGATCCCGCGGCCGGATCGGTCCGGGCATAGACCACCAATGTCGCGGCATCCGGCCCGTTGGTGATCCAGAACTTGGTGCCGTTCAGGACGTAGCGATCGCCCCGCCGTTCGGCGCGCAATTTCATCGACACGACATCCGACCCGGCCCCGGCCTCGGACATGGCCAGCGCACCGACATCGGCGCCCGAGATCAGGCCCGGCAGGTATTTCCGCTTCTGCGCCTCGGTACCGTTCAGCTTGATCTGATTGACACAGAGATTCGAATGCGCGCCATAGCTCAGCGCCACCGAGGCCGAGGCCCGGGCAATTTCCTCAACCGCAATCACATGGGCCAGATAGCCCATCCCTGCCCCGCCATATTCCTCGGGAACGGTGATCCCCAACAGGCCAAGGCGCCCCATCTCGGGCCAGAGCTCTGCCGGAAATTCGTTCTGCCGGTCGATCCCGGCGGCCATCGGCCTGACACGTTCCTGTGCCCAGCGATGCACCATGTCGCGCAGCGCATTGACCTCATCGCCCAGATCGAACCGCATCGATGCCTTGAACACGTTATCCCTCCTTCATTCTGCGGCCAGGGTTGCAGTACCGGCACCTTCCAGCGCGGCATGGATTTCGGCCCGCCGCGCCATCTGTCTGGCAAAGGCCGCCGCCTTGACCGGACCATAACCCCGAATCTGCAGGGGCAGCGTCAGCAATTCGCGCAGCAGGGGCAGAGTCTCGGGCGTCAGCATCGCCAGCGCCAGCGCCAGATCGCTCTCATAGGCGGCGATCAACTGCCGCTCCTGCCGGCGGTCCGTGGTATGGCCGAAGGGATCCGCCCAGGTGCCGCGCAACCCCCGTAGCCGGGCCAGCAGGCGAAATGCCGGCAGGATCCACGGCCCGAAGGCGCGTTTTCTTGGCCGACCATCAGCCCCCTGTCCCGGAAGGACCGGCGGCGCAAGATTGAACGCGATGCGAATATCGCCCTCGAACACCTGCTCCAGCGACTGGCGGAACTCCGGTGCCGCATAAAGCCGGGCAATCTCGTATTCGTCCTTGTAGGCCAATACCCTTGCATAGCAGATCGCGACCTGACGCTTCAGATCGTTGCGACCGATCCGCTCCGGCGCGGCGATTTCGCCGATCCGCACCAGCCAGCGACGGTAGCGGTCTGCCAGCGCCTCGTTCTGATAGGCCCGCAGATGCGCTGCGCGATGTGCGATAACCTCATCGGTCGGCATCGTCTCCAGCGTGGGCCTGCTGCGCCCGGGCGCCGTCACCTTGCCATCGATCCGGCCGGGGTCATGCGCCAGAACCCGGCCCCAGTTGAAGGCATCGACATTGACCCCGGTCGCAACACCATTGAGTTCGATGGCCTGAAGAATCGCCGCGCGACCGATGGGCACCAGGCCGCATTGCCAAGCATAACCGAGCATCATCAGATTGGCGCCGATCTCGTCGCCGACAAGCGCCCCGGCCAGGGCCGAGAAATCTCGGAAATGGCCCGCCGACCGGACGGAGCCCGCAACACTTTTCTCGACGGCTGCCGCGCGAAAGTCAAAATCACGGTCACGGATGAAGTCGGAAACCGGCGTGATACGGGTGTTGAGGATTGCCTCGGTCCTTGCGGGATCGCACAACATGATGCAGTCCTTCGACGCCGCGACCACCGCATCCGCCGCAAGCAGCAGATCCGCACCGCCCGCGGCGATCCGCGGCGCCGCGACCGGACGGTCCGGCCGGGAAATGCGGACATGGCTCATCACCGCGCCGCCCTTCTGCGCCAGACCGGCCATGTCGAGGATCATCGGGATCTTGCCCTCGGCATGCGCGGCCATGCCAAGGATGGCGCCGATGGTCAGAACGCCGGTGCCCCCGACCCCGGCCAGCGCAAGATTCCACGCCCGGTCGATATCGGGCAGGACGGGTTCCGGCAGCGATCCGACATCCGGACCACCCGGCGACCGATGCGTCCTTAGCCGGCCGCCGCGCACGGTCACGAAGGAAGGGCAGAACCCCTTGAGGCAGGAATAGTCCTTGTTGCAGGTCGACTGGTTGATGCGACGCTTGCGCCCCATCTCGGTCTCTTCCGGCTCGACGGCAACGCAATTCGATGTCTGCGAGCAGTCGCCGCACCCTTCGCAGACCTCCGGGTTGATCCAGAGGCGCATGTCGGGGTCCTCCATGCGGCCACGCTTGCGCCGCCGGCGCTTTTCCGCCGCGCAGGTCTGCTCGAAGACGATGACGGTCACGCCCGGCACCTCGCGCAGTGCAAGCATCACCGCGTCGATCTCGTCGCGATGGCGAAGCTCGGTGCCGGGCGCCAGGTCAGATGCCACATAGAGATCGGGTCGGTCGGACATCAGCACGATGCGGGCCACGCGCTCGTGATACATCTGATGGGTGATCTGCTGCGGCGTCAGCACCCCGTCCAGCGGCTGGCCGCCGGTCATCGCCACGGCATCATTGACCAGAATCTTGTAGGTGATGTTCGCGCCGGCTGCGACCGACTGCCGTATGGCAAGGTGGCCGGAATGGAAGAACGTGCCATCGCCCAGGTTGACGAAGCGGTGCTTTTCGTCGGTAAACCGGCTGATTGCCGTCCAGGGCACGCCTTCTGCGCCCATATGGGTGAAGGTCTCGGTCCTGCGGTCCATCCACTGCACCATGAAATGGCAGCCGATTCCCGCCATGGCCTTCGACCCCTCGGGCACCCGCGTCGAGGTGCTGTGCGGACAGCCGGCGCAATAATGCGGCAACCGCACCACCGGGGCAACATGGGCGATGCCCCGCGCTTCGGCGGCATGCAGATGCTCTGCCCGGCGGCGAAGATGGTCGGCAAGCCCATCCGGCAGGTCAAGACGCAGCAGCCGCTCGGCAATCGCCCCTGCAACCCGCGCCACTGTCAGCCCGGCCGAGAGGCTGAGAAAGGGCTTGCCCGCCTCGTCGAACTTTCCAACGATGCGCGGGCGCACGTCCGCCCGCCAGTTGAACAGTTGCTCCTTGATCTGGTTTTCGATGATCTCGCGGCGCTCCTCGACGATCAGCACCTCTTCCAGCCCCTGCGAAAAGGCGCGAATGCCCTCTGGCTCCAGCGGCCAGGGCATCCGTACCTTGTAGAAGCGCAGGCCGATCGCGGCGCGCTCCGCGGGGCCGATGCCCAGTTCTGCCAGCGCCTGACGTACATCCTCATAGGCCTTGCCGGAGGCGACGATGCCGAACCGCGCGCGGGGATCGTCGATCACCACCCGGTCGACACCGTTGGCGCGGGCAAAGGCGATGGCGGCATAGCCCTTGTGTTCCTGCAGCCGTTCGTCCTGCACCAGCGGCGGATCGGGCCAGCGCAGGTTCAGCCCGCCGGGAGGCAGGTCGAAATCCTCCGGAAGCCGGAATTGGCGCTGCTCCTGCTCCAGGTCGACGACGCTGGTGATCTCGACGGTTTCAGAGATGACCTTGAACCCGACCCAGCAGCCCGAATAGCGCGACATCGCGATGCCAAGCAGGCCCATCTCCAGGAATTCATGCACCGAAGACGGGTAAAGCATCGGCATCAGCGCAGAGATGAAGGCATGGTCCGACTGATGGGGGATTGAAGAAGATTTGCAGGTGTGGTCGTCGCCTGCGATGGCCAGGACACCGCCGTGCCGCGCACTCCCCGCGGCATTGGCATGTTTGAAGACGTCGCCAGAGCGGTCGACCCCGGGTCCCTTGCCATACCAGATGCCCAGAACCCCGTCCTTGCGCGCGCCGGGGGACAGGTGCAGTTGCTGGCTGCCCCAGACGGCGGCGGCGGCCAGATCCTCGTTCAGACCCGGTTGAAAGACCACATCGCGGCGGTCGAGAAACTTTTTCGCCCGGACGAGCTGCTGGTCATAGCCGCCCAGTGGCGAGCCGCGATACCCCGAGATGAAGGCGCCGGTGTTCAACCCGGCGGCGCGATCCCGCATGACCTGGGTCATGGGCAGCCGGACCAGGGCCTGGGTGCCGGTTAGGTAGACCGCCCCGTGCTCTGCCGTGTATTTGTCGTCGAGCGTGATGGCCATCCGGGTCTCCTCCCTCGATCTCCACGGTCTCGTCGATGGCATTTTAGCGCGAATGGCAGGAGATGCGGTTGCTTTTGTTGCGGCCTCCCTGCCCCACGAAGGTACATTGTATCTTTTCCTGGGCCAGAATCGTCGGTATGTCAGCATATGGGCGGTACTCGCCCTTCGCTGTCTCCAGATCGAGGATGACGATGGAACTCGATGATTCGGACCGGCGCATCCTGCGCGCCATCCAGGCCCGACCCGAGATCACCATGCGCGAGCTTGGCGAGGCGACGGGGATGAGCCATTCGCCGTGCTGGCGGCGGCTGCAGCGTCTGCAGGACGAAGGCGCCGTCAGCCACCGGCGCTATGTCATCGACCCCGAGGCCGTCGGCTACGAGATTCTGGTCTTCTGCTTCGTCAAGATCGCCCATCATCAACGCGACCGCCTGAAAGCCTTTGAAGAGGCCGTGGCCGGCGTACCGGAAATTCTGCAATGCCATTCGCTCAGCGGCGAATACGATTACGTCCTGCAGGTTATCGCGCCCAGTGTCCGGGACTATGAGGCGACAGTGAAGAACGCGCTTCTGGAACTGCCGAACATCCAGTCGATCAATACCAGCTTCACCCTCAAGCGCGTCAAGCACAGCCTGAACGTTCCGATCTGAACGGCATGCCGCCGCGATCCGCGCCTGGCCGGTGTGGCGCGGCCTCAGGCGGGGCCGATCAGCCGCCCGATCTCCTGCATCACCACCTCGACCAGGTCCTCGTCCACCCGGGCACCTTCAAGACGGATGAACCAGTGCTGGCCATCGTGGCCAGAGGTCAGCGTGACGCCGGCATCCAGATCCAGGCGCTGGCCGCCGCGTGGCCGGGCCGCCGGCCGGCCACCGCGCTCGGGCCGCCGCGGCGCCGGTGCCAGATTGTCCAGCGCCGTCTCCAGCCGCGCCCATTCCTCTGCCGCGCTCGTCGGCGCGCGGTCATCCAGCGCCACGCGAAGCTGCTGCTCGGCGCCCTCGCGCAGCGCCGTGGCAAGCCTGAGCCCGTCGCGTTCGCGCAGAGCCTCGGGAAAGGCCAGCATATCGCCAAGCTCCTCGAAGATCAGCGCGAAGGATCGGACCTTCGAGCGCTTGGCCTTCGAGGCCATCGGGAAAAGCGCGTCGACCGCAGCCTCTACATTGGCAAAGGCCCCCTGTTTTGCGGCGATGACGGCAATCCGGCCACGCTCGAACTGCGACAGGGCGGCGCGGATTTCATTTTCCTCCACCATGGCGGCGAAAGACCCCCCCAACGCCGCCGGATCGCGGACAAGGGCGCGGATCGTGTCGTATTTCGCCTGCCCGCTCAGCCCGCGCAGCGCCTGTACCGCCCGGAGCCGGCGATAGCCCGACAGCAGGCCATAGCGCGGCCCCTGCCCTTCGGCCGTCCGTTCGTAGACTTCAACCGGCAACCGAAGACCATGCGCCGCAATTGAGGACTGCAACTCGTTCATCTCATCGGCATCCAGCGCCATGCGGTCGCGCACCATGGCATCGGCATCGATGTCATCGAGCGGGATCTCGCGGATGACAAGGCCGCGGCTCTCGGCCTGGCGCAGCCGCTCGGCCTCGCTGCGGTCGCGGGCAGCCGTCGCCCGTTCCTCGACCGGACGCGGATCGTGCACGGCGGCGGCCTCGGCCGCGACATGGCTGATCGGCGCGGCAAGCGGCCCGCGCGGGGTTTCGCGGCGAAACTCATCCTCCATACGCGCCAGATCCGCGCTGGACGGTGCCGTCAGCGTCTTGCGTTTCACCATCTCGTCAGCCCTCCTCGCGCAGCTTCATGTCGCGCCACCATGCGCCAAGGATCACCTGCTTCACCTCGGCCCAGGTCCGGTCAAAGGTTTCGCGGCCACGAACATAGGTGTCGCGGTTGAAGTCGCGGTAATCCGTCTCGTAGATACCCGAGACCTGCTCTCCGGCCTGGCCCACCATGGCCGTCATCTCCTGGCGGTAGGTCGTCATGAAGTCGCCGAAATAGGCCTGGATGACATTGGCAAGATCGGTCTGCTGGCTGGAATCGAAGCGGGTGATCAGCGCCCGGACGGCATCCCATTCGAAGCGCATCTCGGGCAGGCCCTGCATGCGGCGGGCGCGGTTCTCCCCCTCTTCGATCGAGGCGAAGGTGGAATAGATCATGTCGAAGAACCGCCCGGTCGAATCGAATTCCAGAAAGGACGCGCCGAGCGGCACCAGCAGGATATCGGCCGCCGACAGCGCGTTGATGGTAAGGTAGCCAAGCGCCGGCGGCGTGTCGAGAAAGACGATGTCATAATCGTCCAGCACCCCCCGCTCTGCCAGGGCATTGCCAAGACTGTCCCACAGCGGCCAGTTGCGCAGTTGCATCCGCCAGACCGGCACCTGGAATTCGGCCCAGTACAGGTTGAGCTGTGCGCCGATCAGGTCGATATTCGGCCAATGCGTCTTCTGGATCAGGTTTCGCGGCGAAACCTGCAGCGCTTCGGTCAAGGTTTCGTCCAGCGGCAGTTCGCTCTCTCCCGCAGCGGCACGCACCGCGTTCTCGGCCTGCAAGTGGCGCGCAAAATCGCCGGCAAGCAGCGGAAACACCGTCTGCCATTCGTCCGTCACCTTGCCGCCCAGGATCGAGGTCATCGAACCCTGGCTGTCGAGATCGATCACCAGCACGCGATAGCCATCGAGCGCCGCCGACATCGCCAGATGCGCCGCGGTCGAGGTCTTGCCGACGCCGCCCTTGAAATTCGCCACAGCAACGACCTTGGCCGGCAGCCCCTCTGGCCGCCAGGATTTGTATTCGCGCCAGCCCGCACCTTCGGTGGCGAAATGATCGCGCAACACCAGAATCTCATCCAGCGTGTACCATTTTGCGCCGCTCTCGCCCGTGCCTTGCGGCAGGTCGGGGTTCTGCTTCAACACCCGCCGCAGATGCGCGGCATTCACCGGAATCAGATAGCGGCAGACCTCCCAGGTCGAGAACTTGCGCAGCCGCTTCTGCCCGTCGGGCGCATAGCCGCGGCGGGCGAGGTCGTCGCGGCCGCGCGCTGCAAAGGCTGCGGCCTTGGCGAATCGCGCCGTATCGATAGGCTGCGACAGGCGCGCCGCCGCCGCCTCGGGGTCGATGCCGAAATAGGGTGGAAGATCGCCGGGATTGGTCATTCTGGAAACCGGATGTCTGCTATTTGTGCTGATGTTGCGTCATTCATCGCACATCCGTCCGACAAAGGGAATCGCTTTGGCATCTGCGCAACTCTCATCCGCAATTGGCCACAGCACAACACCCCGCTTTGCTTGATTCTGACTCCTTTAGAGACTTTCACCTCCAGGTTATCGTTTCAAAACAGCGAATTGCCGGCCATATGGCACCCGCGACCGGGATGAAGGACACCCGTCTACGGGCGGAAAGGCACCTGTTTGCAGGAGGAAGCGCGCCGATTCGCGGGAAACCGCCCCGTGATTCGCGAAATCGGTGGCTTCCGTGCCGGTTTTGCGGCGTCGCAGCCAGCCTTGGGGCAGGGGGTTCCCGTATCCGGGTACCTTTTCCTGGCGATCCCACCCCCGGGGTACCTGTTTGCGGGATCTGCTGTAGGTTCCGCCTCCCGGGTTGCCGACGGGTACCTTTGGCCCTATCCTTTCTGGCAGAGATCCGGCAAGGGTCCGTCAACAGGACCCCGGGGGCAAGCCATGGACGAAATTCCGCGCGATCGGCTGACAGGGGCGTTGCGCCGCGCGGCGGTGAAGAAACATGTCGCGGCAATCCATGTCTCGGGCAAGCTGACGCTTCTGCAGCGCCGGTTGTCGAATGTCCTGCTTCTGAACGCCTATGATACGCTGACGACCGAAGCCGTCCACCGCATCGACGCGCGCACCCTGTGCCTGATGATCGGCTACAACAGCCATGACATGGACACGCTGAAACAATCGTTGCGCGGCCTGGCCGAGACGGTGGCAGAATGGGACATGCTCGACAGCGACGGGCGGCAGGAATGGGGCGTATCCAGCCTGCTGGCCTATGCCCGGCTGAAGGGCGGGGTCTGCGAATATGCCTATTCGCCGGCGCTGGCGCAGAAACTGCACGACCCCAAGGTCTTTGCCTTGATCAACATGAACATCCAGCGCCGCTTTACCAGCGGGCACGCGCTGGCCCTGTATGAAAACTGCTACCGCTTTCTCAAGACCGGCAGCACGGGCTGGTGGCCGCTCGACATCTTCCGCCGGCTGATGGGGTTGGGCGACAGCGCCTATTATGAGACGTTCAAGCACCTGAATGCCAAGATCATCAAGCCTGCGGTCGATGAGGTGAATCGCAGTTCGAACATCATCGTTACGCCGCAGACCCGCAAGCTGGGCCGGACCGTGACCGACATCCGCTTTCTGATCCGGGAAAACCCGCAGCTGGCGATCCTGGATCTTGACGATGGCGAAGGTGCACGCAAATCGCCGGTCTACGAGCGGCTGCGGAGCCTTGGCGCGGCCGACCGGCTGGCGCGGCAGTGGATCGCCGAACATGGCGAGGAGGTGCTGGCTGCCAAGCTTGACTATGTGGCGGGGCAGGGGGGCGAGGTGAAGAATCCGATGGGCTATCTGGCGGCGGCGCTGACCAAGGGCTACGGGCCGCCGGCCGCGGCACCGCCCCGACCCGCGGCCGCCCCGGACATTGCCGCCCGGGCCGAGCGACTGCGGCGCATCCAGACCGTGGTCGGCCAGCGCACGCCCACCCAGCGCGATGCCGACCGGCGGCTGTTCCTGGCCAAGCTTCAGGGTGCGGCCCGCGACGATTTCGAACGCCACGGCTGGATGAGCGCGCTGAACGCCGCGGCGATCCGCGCCTTCTGGGGCGATCTGCACCCCGGATTGTTCGATGGCATCGCCGAGGATGGCCCGGCATGAGCGGCCCGGCATTGCCACCGGCGATTGATCGCCTTCTCGACCTGGCCGCGCTGCCGGCGATGGCGCTTCCCGCGGCGGGGCGGCGGATGGCGCGGATCTCGTTGTTTGATTGGATGGTCTGCGGTCTGGCCGGCGCGGATGAGCCGGTATCGGTTCGTCTGCGCGCGGCCATCGGGGCAGAGGGCGGCCATCCGGTGGCTTCGATCATCGGTGGCGGTGCGATGCCGGCGCGTGCCGCGGCGCTGGTGAATGGCGCAACCTCGCATGCGCTGGATTATGACGATACCCATTTCGGCCATGTCGGCCACCCGTCCGTCGCCATCTTTCCCGCCGCGCTGGCGGTGGCCGAGGAGGTTGGGGCAGGGGCTGCCGAGATGGTCGATGCCTTCCTGATCGGGGCCGAGGCCTCGGTGCGAATTGGCATGCTGCTGGGGGCGGCGCATTACAATCGCGGCTTTCACCAGACCGCCACGGCGGGGGCCTTTGGTGCCACGCTGGCGGCCGGCCGGCTGTATGGGCTGCCACATGGGCAGATGCGTGCGGCGATCGGGCTGTGCGCCAGTCGTGCCTCGGGGCTGAAATTGCAGTTCGGCACCATGGGCAAGCCGCTGAATGCCGGGATCGCAGCCTCGAACGGTGTCGAATGCGCAATGCTGGCGCAGGCCGGCCTCAGCGCAACCGCCGATGGGCTGGAGGGGGAGCAGGGCTTTGTCCCGACCCATTCGGACGCGCCGGTGACGGCAGGCGACCGCCACGAGCCGCTGCCCGGGCGGTTCCTGTTCGAGGATGTCCGCTACAAGCTGCATGCCTGTTGCCACGGAACCCATGCAATGATCGAGGCGCTTGCCGGCCTGGCCGCACAGGGCCTGACGGCCGCCGATGTGGCGGCGATCCGGTTGCGCACCAATCCGCGCTGGCTGCGGGTCTGCGATATCAAGGCGCCGCGCAGCGGGCTGGAGATCAAGTTCAGCTACGCCTGGCTGGCGGGGATGGTGTTGTCGGGAATCCCTACCGCGGCCGAGACCGCCTATACCGATGCCTGTGCCGCCGACCCGGCGCTTGCAGCCTTTGCCAGGCGGGTCGAGGTTTGCGGCGACGCGGATCTAAGCGACATGCAGGCGGCGGCGGAGGTCACGCTGACCGATGGCCGTGTCCGCATTCTTGCGCATGATCTTGCCATGAACGTCCCGCTGGCGGTGCTGGAAGCCAACCTGCGAACCAAGGCGCAGGGGCTGCTGGGCGACAGGGCGGGCGTGCTGGGGGCTGCGGTGGCGGGGCTGGACAGGCTGGCCGCGCGCGATTTTGGTGTGCTGCTGCGGCGCGCGTGACGCAGCCATCGGGCCTTGGCGGCCGGTGCGCAAAAATCCCTGCCGTGCAGGCCGCGGCTGCGCCGCTTCCGGGCGTCGCGCCGGGCGAACGGCCATTCGGCTTTCGGCCGGCCAGTTTCCGCGCGCGGCGCGACGACCGGTTCTGCTCGCTTGACGCAAATCCGCGGGAAGCGCAGACTTCATAGATCTCCCGATCAATTTTTTGGGCGTCCCGATACTCGTCGAATTGAAGGAAGGTACGCGAAAATGACCGTCACCCTTACATACGAACTTCTCGCCCCCAACACCCTGCAGACGAACTTTGAGACGAGTCCGGCGATAACCGGGTTGACGACGGGAGGATTCCTGACCGCAGGGTCGGATCCCTTCACGTTTGCTGTTCCGGGTTTTCCACCAGTCACCACCAACTACATCAGGTCGCAGGATTACACCGACGCAACTCTGGCGTTGGGGGGGACCGCGGCATCCGGCATCGGTCTGGATCCGTCGATCGTACAACTCGACCATGCGGGCTTCTTTCCCAGTGGCACGCCCAATGTGGTCATCGCCTATACTAGCGGCGACCATGTCGTCTATCGCCTGCTCGACACCGCGGGCGGCGATGCGGGCGGGCCAACGTCAATCGACGATCCGCACAGTTCGAACCCGGATGTTGCGGTGCTGAACAGCTATACGACCTTTTCCGGTGGCACGCTTACATCGCATGCCGGCGGCTTCGCGATCGCCACGCAGGACCTCTGGATGGGTACGGGCACCGATTCCGACATCGACCTGCGGTTCTACAGCAATGCGGGCACGTTGCAGCGCTTGGTAGTTGTCGACAGTTCGTCGGCCACGACGGATACCGATCCGCAGGTGGTGCAACTGGACAATGGCAATGTCGCCGTAACCTGGATGCGGACGGAGGGGACCAGCACCTCGATCCGTTATGCTGTCTACAATCGGGATGGCAGCGTGATCGTGCAGGCAAGTACGGCTCTGGATGCAGCCGGGCCAATCAACCACGATCCGGCCATCGTGGCGACGGACTATGGCTTTGCCGTGCTCTACCAGGATCGCACGACCAGCGGCGCACCGCCATTCTTCTTCTCGTCCAATGCGATCCGAATGGTTTCCCTTGATTTCGACGGCAATGTCCTGGGTGCGCGCAACTTGGTTAGTGTCGCCCTCGGGCAGGTGTGGGATGTGGATGCCGTGCGGCTGGCTGATGGGCTGCTTGCCTTTTCCTATACCTCGGCGGGCGCGATCATCGGTGGAGATACCGATGTTCTGATCCGCGTGACGGAGCAGTCTCATACCGGAACAAATGTGTCGGCGGCCACCAACCTGATCGGTCTGGGCGATGAAACCCACGATGCGGCGGATTCGGCGCTGGCGACCTTTGGCAATAGCCGGCTGGCCGCAATCTACCACGATACGGGTGACAACGTCACCGAGGGTGCGACCTATAGCGTGCGCAGGCTCCACACCGGCGATGGGGCCGACGATGTGATGGTTGGCGGCGCGCTGTACGATCGGTTTGTCGGTGGGGGCGGTGAGGATCAGGTCGATTATTCGGCGGCAACCTCAAGGGTTGTGGTCGACCTTGCAACCGGCGTCGGCGCTGAGGGTATCGCCACCGGCGACAGTTATGTGGCGATTGATCATGTTCGCGGTGGCAGCGGCGGTGACGATCTGCGGGGCGATTCGGGGATGAATGTCCTGAACGGCGGGGCAGGACACGACTTTCTGGTGGGGCGGGATGGCGATGATGTGCTGCAGGGCGAGGCGGGGACCGACACGCTTTACGGTGGCCTGGGCATGGACACGCTGATCGGCCATGCCGGTGACGACTTCCTCTACGGCGGTGGGGGCGACACGGATCTTCGTGACATGATCTACGGCGGCGATGGCAACGACGTGGCCGATGGTGGCTATGGCAATGACGAGGTGAACGGCGGCGCCGGCAACGACACGCTGAACGGCCATGTCGGTGCCGACACCGTGATCGGCCATGATGGCCATGATGTGCTTGGCGGTGGGGCCACGTCGGACGCGTTGTTTGGCAATGCCGGCAACGACACGATGAACGGCGGCTTCGGCCATGACCGGCTGAACGGCGGCACCGGGGCGGACCGCTTCCTGCACCAGGGCGTCCTCGGCCACGGCTCCGACTGGATCCAGGACTACAGCTCGGGGCAGGGCGACGCTCTGGTCTTCATCCCGGGTGGTGCCACCGGGGCCGATTTCCAGGTGAACTACGCCCGGACTCCAGGTGCCGGTGGCAGCGCGACGGAGGCCTTCGTGATCTACCGACCGACCGGACAGATTCTCTGGGCGCTGGTCGATGGCGGGTTGCAGGACAGTATCTACGTCCAGAGCGGTGGCGTGCTCTACGACCTCATCTGATCTGGAGAGGAAGAACCAGTAGAGGCGAGGATATGGTCGCCCCTGCTGGTTCTGTCCCGCCCGTCCTTCTGGCGGGCGGGTCTTGCCTTGTCTGCTTGAGGTAAAGCCGAATGAAGCGCTGACATTCTTCTGCGGTTTTCTCGGTTCCGGACTCACGATACCCGTCGAATTGAAGGAATACCGGCGCAACGGTCGTCAGAATGGACTGACTGCTCCGCGGTTTGATGTCTGCATCTCGATTTCGAATCCAGCCCGGCCCTCGGGCTGCGCGCAGCAGGGATCGGTCAGGCGCGTTCCAGTGCGATGGCAATGCCCTGGCCTACGCCGATGCACATGGTGGACAGCGCCCGGCGCCCGCCGGTCCGGGCCAGTTCCACCGCCGCGGTTCCGGTAATGCGCGCGCCCGACATGCCCAGCGGATGACCAAGTGCGATCGCGCCGCCATTCGGGTTGACCCGCGGGTCGTTGTCGGCAATGCCCAGCAGGCGCAGGCTGGCGAGGCCCTGGGCGGCAAAAGCCTCGTTCAGTTCGATCACGTCGAAATCCGCCGGCGACAGACCCAGCCGCGCCATGAGTTTCCGACTGGCCGGCGCCGGTCCGATCCCCATGATCCGCGGCGGTACGCCTGCGGTGGCCCCGCCCAGCACGCGAGCAATGGGGGTCAGGCCGTGGCTCCGCACGGCAGTCTCGGACGCGAGAATCAATGCCGCGGCGCCGTCGTTCACCCCGCTGGCATTTCCCGCCGTGACCGATCCGCCGGCAAACAGCGGCCGCAGCCGCCCCAGCGCCTCCATCGAGGTTTCGCGCGGGTGTTCGTCCTGTTCGACGATCCGCGGATCGCCCTTTTTCTGTGGAATGATCACCGGCACGATCTCGGCTGCCAGCCGGCCATTTGCCTGCGCGGTTGCAGCCTTGCGCTGCGAGGCCAGTGCCATCCGGTCCTGGTCCTCGCGTCCGATGCCCTGTTCGTCGGCGACATTCTGCCCGGTTTGCGGCATCGACTCCGTGCCATAGGCCGCTTCCATCGCCGGGTTGACGAAGCGCCAGCCGATGGTGGTATCATGGATCTCCGCCGCGCGGGAAAACGCGGTGTCGGCCTTGCCCATCACGAAGGGCGCGCGCGACATGCTTTCCACCCCGCCGGCGAGGACGAGATCGGCCTCGCCCGCCGCGATCTGCCGCGCGCCGATCAGCACCGCATCCATGCCCGAGCCGCAGAGCCGGTTGACCGTGGTCCCTGTCACAGCCACCGGCAGTCCGGCCAGAAGTACCGCCATGCGGGCGATATTGCGGTTGTCCTCGCCGGCCTGATTGGCGCAGCCGAGGATCGTGTCGTCCACCGCCGACCAGTCGACGCCCGGATTGCGCGCCTGCAATGCCCGCAGCGGCACCGCCGCCAGATCGTCTGGCCGGACCATGGCCAGCGCGCCGCCGTAGCGGCCGATAGGGGTGCGGATGTAGTCGCAGATGAAGACCGGCTGCATGTCAGACCTCCCAGGCCATGAGTTCCTCTGCCCGACCCCGGCAATCATCACAGGCCCCGTGATGATTGCCACAGGTTTTGGTTGGCGGACAAGGCCCTTGCCCGGCTGCGGTTTGGTGCGGGGCCTTGGTCCGTCTTCCGGATATCCAGCGG
>JACSRN010000069.1 GCA_014879735.1 Paracoccaceae bacterium | reverse complement strand
ATTTTCCGTGCAGCCGGCATGGCCACCCGCTCTCCCGCAGTCAGGATCACCGCATTGTCCTGCACCCGCGCCTCGACCCGGCGCTGGACCTCGCGCTCGGCGATCCGGTGCAGCATGGCGGTGTCGGGCTGCGGCGGCTCGGCCCCGAAATAGCGATCATCCGCGGCAAGATCCCGGAAATACTCGGCAATCGCCCGCATTGTGCTGAAGGGATCGTCGAATCCTTCCAGCGTACAGCTGAAAGTGCCGTAGGAGACGGTCAGGATCTTGTTCGCACCAAGCATGGATGCCCACCTTTCACGTTCAATACCCTGAACCTCGCCGCCCGGGTGATCGAAAGCATGGACAGACCGGGGTAATTTGAAGGATTGATTGTGACCCGCGATCCGCGCGATTGCCTTAATTCGAACAGTATCCGCATGAATGAACCCGTTGTGCAATGCCAGGAAGGGGTGACGCTTGTCGGCGGCGGACCCGTGCCGATGCGTGACCTGCGGCTGGCGCTGGCGCGCGCGCCGGTCGCTGTTGCCGCCGATGGCGGTGCCGACCGGCTGGTCTCGGCCGGGCTGGTGCCTCGGGCGGTGATCGGCGACATGGATTCGATCTCGGCGGCGGCCCGGGCTGCAATTCCGCCCGACCGGCTGCACCCGATCGCCGAACAGGCCACCACCGATTTCGACAAGGCCCTGCGCTCGGTATCGGCGCCGCTGGTCCTGGCGCTCGGCTTTGCCGGCGGCCGCAGCGATCACGCGCTGGCCGCGCTCAATGCGCTGGTCCGTCACTCCGGCCGCGCCTGCCTGATCCTTGGGCCGAAAGACGTGGCCTTTGCAGCCCCGCCCCGCCCGCTCGAGCTGTCGCTGCGGCCCGGGGATGTGCTGTCGCTCTTCCCCCTGGCCCGCCTTCGCGGCAGAAGCACGGGCCTGTACTGGCCGATCGACGATCTCGACTTTGCACCGGACGGGTTCATCGGCACCTCGAACCGGGTCGGCGCACCACGGGTGCGGCTGGAGTTCGACGGTCCGGGCATGCTGGTGATCCTGCCGCGCGCGCGCCTTGACGCCGCCATCGCCGCAGTTACCCGCTGATCGGACCACCCAGCACCCGGCGCGCATCGCGCGCCACCACCCGCTCGCGCCAGATGACATAAAGGCCGGAGCCGACGATCACGGCCATCCCGGCGAAGGACATCGCATCCGGCAGATCGCCGAAGACAAGCAGGCCAAGGATCACCGCAACGACGATCTCGGTGTAATGCAGCGGCGCCAGGGTCGAGGCGGGGGCGAAGGTCAGGGCATAGGTCATGCACATGTGGCTGATCCCCGCCCAGAACCCCACCCCGAACAGCCAGAGCCATTGCCAGCCCTGCGGCATCACGAAGCGCAGATCGGGCACGGCACCGTCGCGAAAGACCACGAGCACCGGCAGGCAGATCAGAAACCCCGTCCAGGAGGTATGGAACTGCATCGCGACCGGCCCCATGAAGGCCGAGATCGATCGTGTGACCAGCATATAGAAGGCAAAGAAGAAAGCCGTCCCCAGCGGCCACAGCGCCGCAAGACCGAAGGCGGCCAGCGATGGCTGGATCACCATCAGCGCCCCGCCAAAGCCCACGGCGCAGGCGGCGATCCGCCGCGGTCCGACCTTGTCGCCAAAGAGGAACCTGCCGAGGATCAACAGGATGAACGGTTCGATGAAGGCGATGGCCAGCGCATCCGCGATCGGCATCACCCGGATCCCGGCAATGAAGGAGAAGGTCGAAACGATCAGGAATGCCGCCCGCAGCGCCACGAAGCCGAAGGCCCGCGCCCCCAGCGCCAGCGGCACGCCCATCGCCAGAACCACCGGCAGCATCAGCGCGAACTGCACGAGAAACCTCGCCGCCGTCACCTCGCCGACCGGGATGCCGCTTTCCACGGCCAGTTTCGACGCAACGTCGAGAAGCGGCGCGAGCAGGCAGAACGCAAGCATCAGCAGGATGCCTGGCAGGATACGATCAGGTTTCATGCGCCCTGCCTAGCCGACCGCAGACCCGCCTGCCATTCCGAAAGCGACGCACCAGGCCCCTTGCCGGATCCAGCGGCGCGGCTTTGCCGCAAGACTTTCGTCTCGGCTCTGGCGCAAGCGCCAACCGCCTCGGGCGCCGGCGGCCGGGCGCGCCCACCGGGCTGAACCGAAAAAACGCCTTCCCGTCTTCCTCTTGACGAAAATACCCCCGCCGGAGGCCCCGAGGCGGCGCGCGACGGCGCGACGACGAGACGGAAGTCTTGCGGCGAAGCCGCGCCGCCGGACATGCCGTCGAAGATGTGGCCCGCCTCTGCCCTTGCGCGCCCGCCCGCTTCCGCCTAGATAGCCGCATCGGCCGGAAGGAGCCCCTGCCCCATGGAAACCGTCGTCCTCTCGATCCATCTGATCCTCGCCCTTCTGCTGATCGGTGTCGTTCTGCTGCAGAAGAACGAGGGCGCGGCATTGCTGTCGGGCGGCGGCAACATGCAGGCGCGCGGGCAGGCCACCGCACTGACCAAGCTGACCTGGATTCTGGCCGCAGCCTTCATCGCCACCTCGCTGACACTGACCATCCTGGCCACGCGCGGCGGCGGCAACTCGGTCCTCGACACCCCGGCGGCCGCCACCGAACCGGCCACGACGGCGCCCGCCGCTCCTGCCGGCGCCGACCTGCTGCCGCCGGTACCGACCGATGCGCCGGTGGCCCCGCCCGCGCCCGATGCGCCGGCGGCATCCGCAGCCGATGCGCCGGCCGAAACCGCACCGGCAGCCCCTGCCG
>JACSRN010000122.1 GCA_014879735.1 Paracoccaceae bacterium | reverse complement strand
TCCGTCGTCGGCAGCGTCAGATGTGTATAAGAGACAGGTGCCCCCCCTTCCCGGTGTCCCCCCTTGTTGCGCCCGGCCTTTTTTTGGCGCCGCCCTTGTTGCCCCTTCCTCTCGCCCCCCTGGCGCCCCTTGTCTCGGCCGCCGCGGCTTGCGAGAAACGGGCCATGACGACGCCCGACATCCTCTGCATCGGTTCGGTCCTTTGGGACATCATCGGCCGCTCGCCCGCCGCAATGCGGCAGGGATCCGATGTGCCCGGCCGCATCACCCGCCTGCCCGGAGGGGTGGCGATGAATATCGCCATGACGCTGGCGCGCTTCGGTCTTTCCCCCGCGGTGCTGACGGCCATCGGCCGCGATGCCGAGGGCGAGGAACTGGTCGCCGCCTGCGAGAGGCTGGGCATATCGACGGCGCATGCCTATCGTTCCGACGACCTGCCGACCGACCGCTACCTGGCGATCGAGGGGGCGAACGGGCTGATTGCCGCCATCGCCGACGCACATTCGCTGGAGGCCGCCGGCCCTCGAATCCTCGCGCCGCTGGCCGATGGCCGCCTCGGCAGCGAATCCGCGCCCTGGGCGGGCGCCGTGGCGCTGGACGGCAACCTGACCGAGACGCTGCTGTCGGCCATCGCCGCCTCGCCGCTGTTCGGCGCGGCCGACCTGCGGGTGGCGCCGGCCAGTCCCGGCAAGGCCGAGCGGCTGCGCCCGCTGCTGTCCCATCCCCGGGCGACGCATTATCTCAACCTCGAAGAGGCGAATCTGCTGACCCGTGCCGGCGCCACCTGCGCGGCCGAGGCGGCCGAGGCGCTGCTGGCCCGCGGGGCTGCGCGGGTGCTGGTGACGGATGGCGGCCGCGCCGCGGCCTGCGGCCGGCAGGGTGCGGGCATTGTCACCGCCGCGCCGCCGCAGGTTCTGGTCGCCCGTGTCACCGGCGCGGGCGATACTTTCATGGCTGCGCATCTGGTGGCCGAACGGCGGGGGGACGACCGGGCCGCGGCGCTTGCCGCAGCACTTGCCGCCGCCGCGGCCTATGTCTCGGGAGATATCGCCTCATGATCCGGCCGGCCCTTGTACCGCCCCCTGTACCGCCCCTTGCCTTCTCGCCCGAGGTCGCCGAGGCCCGCGCGGCCGGTGCGCCGCTGGTCGCGCTGGAATCGACCATCATCACCCATGGCATGCCCTTTCCCCAGAACGTGGAGACCGCCGCCCGCGTCGAGGCGGCAGTGCGCGCCGCCGGGGCCACGCCGGCCACCATCGCGGTGATCGGCGGGCGCATCCATATCGGGCTGACGGCAGAGGAACTCGACCGGCTCGGCCGGGCGCAGGGGGTGGCGAAACTGTCGCGCGCCGATCTCGCCGCCTGCCTGGTCTCGGGGCGGACCGGCGCCACCACGGTGGCCGCCACCATGATCTGCGCCCGGCTTGGCGGCATCGATGTCTTCGCCACCGGCGGAATCGGCGGCGTCCACCGCGGGGCGGAAAACAGCTTCGACATCTCGGCCGATCTGATGGAACTGGCAGAGACCCCCGTCACCGTCGTCGCGGCCGGCGCCAAGGCGATCCTCGACCTGCCCAAGACGCTGGAAGTGCTGGAAACCCGCGGCGTTCCTGTCGTGGCCTTCGGGCAGGACGATTTTCCCGCGTTCTGGTCGCGGTCCTCGGGCCTGGCGGCACCGCTGCGCATGGACACCGCGGCCGAGATCGCTGCGGCCCACCACATGCGCGGCCTGCTCGGCCTGCCCGGCGGGCAGTTGGTGGCGAACCCGATTCCCGCCGCGGCGGAGATTCCCCGCGACGAGATCGCGCCCCATATCGAGGCCGCGCTGGCCGAGGCCGAAGCGCAGGGCATCGCCGCCAAGGCGGTGACGCCGTTCCTGCTGCAGCAGATCTTCGAGCGGACCGGCGGGCGCTCGCTGGCGGCAAATATCGCGCTTGTGCTGTCGAACGCCCGCCTGGCGGCGGCGATTGCCCGGGAACTGGCGGTCATCGCTCGCTGACGGGTGATTTTCGCATCTGCGGCATTGCGGCGCAGCCCCGCCACGCCCTAGATTGGCCGTGAACCGCGGAGGCACCATGGACGAGCACGAGACACATCGCCGGAGCCTCCTGGCCGTGCTGCGCGCCAGCTTCCTGACCGGGCTTGTCGTCATCCTGCCCATCGGGCTGACGCTATACGTGGTCTGGGCCGTGGTGGGCTGGATCGACGGCTGGATCCTGCCGCTGATCCCCGCCTATTACCAACCCGATGCGCTGATGGCGCGCTGGTTCGGGCCGGACTACGAATTCCCGGTGCGCGGCGTGGGGGTGCTGGTCTTCCTTGTCGTCACGGTGATCGTGGGCTGGCTGGCCAAGGGGCTGATCGGCCGGTCGATCATCCGCACCGGCGAGGATGTCGTCGACCGCATGCCCGTCGTCCGGTCGATCTACGGCGCGTTCAAGCAAGTGGCCGAAACCTTCTTCAACAAGAAGGAAAAGAGCTTCGACAAGGTGGTGCTGGTCCAGTTTCCCCGCCCCGGATCCTGGGCGCTGGGGTTCCTGTCGACGCGGCCCAAGGGCGAGCTTGCCGAAAGGCTGGCCGAACAGGGCCCGGATCTGGCGGCGGTCTTCGTCGGGCTCACGCCCTTCACCTCGGGCATGCTGCTGTTCGTCCCGACCGAGGATCTGGTCTTTCTCGACATGGGGGTCGACGATGCCGCCAAGCTGATCGTCTCGGGCGGCCTGGTCTACCCCCAGCCGAAGGAGCCGCGCTGAGGCGTCAGAGCGCCGTCCAGCCGCCATCGACCGAGATCGTCGTCCCCGTCACCTGCGCGGCATAGTCGGAACACAGCCAGACGACCGTGCCGCCCAGTTGCTCGGTGGTGGCGAACTGGCGCGAGGGCTGGCGCTGCAGCATGACCTCGCGGATCACCGTCTCGCGGTCCATCCCGTGCACCTTCATCTGGTCGGGGATCTGCGCCTCGACCAGCGGCGTCAGCACATAGCCGGGGCAGACGGCATTGCAGGTAATCCCCTGCCCTGCGGTTTCAAGGCCGACCGTCTTGGTCAGGCCGACCACGCCATGCTTGGCCGAGACATAGGCCGATTTGTAGGGGCTGGCCGTCAGCCCATGGGCCGAAGCAATGTTGACGATGCGCCCCCAGCCGCGGGCCCGCATTCCCGGCAGCGCCACGGCGATGGTGTGGAAGGCCGAGGACAGGTTGATCGCCAGGATGCGGTTCCACTGGTCGACCGGAAACTCCTCGACCGCGGCGACATGCTGGATGCCGGCATTGTTGACAAGGATGTCGCAGCCGCCCGCCTGCTCGACCAGCCCGCGGGCCTCCTCGCCTTTCGACAGATCGGCCTGGATATAGCGGACGGTCACGCCGAACCTGGCGGAAAGCCCGCTCGCAAGCGCGTGATCCTCTTCGCGATTCGTGAAGCTGTTGAGGATGACTTCGGCCCCGGCCCGGGCCAGTTCCTCAGCCACGCCGAGACCTATGCCAGAGTTCGATCCGGTGACGACCGCCCGCTTGCCCTTCAGATCCATGATCCCGCCCTTTCCAGCATTGCTTGGCTTTTGCGCGATCATATCTGCTGCAGCCGCGAACACCAGCCGGAGGCCCCTGCAGCGTTGGCGGGAAACGGCACGAAAAAAAACGCCGGCGCAAGGCCGGCGTTGAGTGTTGAGGCAGGTTTCATACAGGCAAGAAACCTATCGAGCAGTAAGTTCTATATAACCCTCAACGTTGCCCGTTCCAAGCTAAAAGTTTGAAATGCCTGCCGTGCCGGCATAGTCTCGCGGCCGGATATGGGGAAAACCGGGGATCGTTTCCGAAATGCGCCGTCACTTTTTCGCGACTCTCACCAGTGCCGCCTTCTGCGCCGGCATTATGGCCCTGCCCGGATCGCTGCTGGCCGAGCCGCGCCACGGCATAGCTATGTATGGCGAACCCGCCCTGCCCCCGGATTTTGTGTCGCTGCCGCAGGCGAATGCCGATGCGCCCAAGGGGGGCACCATCGTTCTGAGCGAGAACGGCAGCTTCGACACACTGAACCCCTTCGTCACCGCCGGGCAGCCGGCGGCCGGCATCGCAAGCTTTACGGTCGAGACGCTGATGGCCCGCGGCTATGACGAGCCATTCTCGCTTTACGGCCTTCTGGCCGAGTCGATCGACACCGATGATTCGCGCTCTTACGTGGAATTTACCCTGCGTGAGGGTGCGCGCTTCTCGGATGGCAGCCCGGTCACGGTCGAGGATGTGCTGTGGTCCTTCGAGAAACTGGCCACGGACGGCAACCCGCGCTATCACGCGGCCTGGTCGAAGGTGGCCGGGGCCGAGCAGACCGGGCCGCGCAGCGTCCGCTTTACCTTCAACACCGCGGATCGCGAATTGCCGCTGATCCTGGGGTTGCGGCCGGTGCTGCAGAAGGCGCAATGGCAGGGCAAGGATTTCGAGGCCTCGGGCTTCGAGGCGCCGGTGGGCTCGGGCCCCTATGTGGTCGACAAGGTCGATCCCGGCGTGTCGATCACCTATCGTCGCAACCCTGACTGGTGGGGCAAGGATCTGCCGATCAACCGCGGCCTGTGGAATTTCGACACCATCCGCTACGAATATTTCGCCAATGCCCAGGCGAATTTCGAGGCGTTCAAGGCCGGGATCCTGTCCAGCTACCGCGAGACCAACCCGGCGAAATGGGCGACAAACTATGATTTCCCCGCGGTCGCTGCCGGCGATGTGGTGAAATCGGAGATCCCGCACCGCCGGCCGTCGGGGATCGAGGGGCTGGTCTTCAACACCCGTCGCCCGATCTTCGCCGACTGGCGGGTGCGTCAGGCGCTGATTCTGGCCTTCAACTACGAATTCATCAACCAGTCGCTGACCGGCGGCGTGCAGCCGCGCATCCAGTCCTATTTCTCGAACTCGCCGCTGGCGATGGTGCCCGGCACGCCGGCCGAGGGCCGGGTGCTCGATCTGCTGGCGCCATTTGCCGACAGCCTTCTTCCCGGCACGATCGAGGGCTATGCGCTGCCGGTTTCCGATGGCAGCCCGACCAACCGCAAGAACATTCGCGCGGCGACACGACTGCTGGAAGAGGCCGGCTGGACCGTGGACGCGGCCGGCGTGCTGCGCAATGCCGCGGCCGAACCCTTCCGCTTCGAGATTGTCCTGACCTCGGGCCAGGACGAGATGGTCGCCATCGCCTCGATCTATGTCGAGGAGCTGAAGGCCCTGGGCATCGAGGCCAGCGTCACCAAACTCGACAGCGCGCAGATGAAGGCACGGACGAACGACTACGATTTCGACATGACGCATTACATCCGCTCGCTGTCGCTGTCGCCGGGCAATGAGCAGACGCTCTATTGGGGGTCGGCCGGGGCGACGGAACCCGGCACGCGCAACTGGATGGGCATGGTATCGCCGGCCGCCGACGCGCTGATCGGCGAACTTCTGGCGGCGCGCGACGGCGATGAGGTGCTGGCGGTGGCGCAGGCGCTTGACCGGGTGCTGACCGCCGGGCGATATGTCATCCCCATCTGGTACTCGGACCGAGCGCGGATCGCGCATAAAAAGGAACTCCGCTTCCCGGCGCATCTGCCGCTTTACGGCGACTGGCTCGGGTTCCAGCCGGATATCTGGTGGTATCAGGACTGAGCAGAGAACAACAAGGCAGGCAGGCAGATCATGAGGAAACTGGTATTTCTGGGCGCGGTTCTCGCCGCCCTTTCGGGCTGCAACACGGTGGCCGGCGTGGGCGAGGATGTCTCGGGCGGCGCGCGGACCGTGCAGAACTGGCTGCAATAGCCGCGGCAGGAAAGCCGCAGCATCAGCAATACCGGCGCGGAATCCGGATGCGGAATCCGGGCGCAGGCGAGATGGCGGGCGGGGGGAAATCCCGCCGGGACCTGAGCGCGCGCGCTGAAACGCGGCCCGGCCTGCGCTTTGGCGGCCCTGCCTGCGCTTTGCCGGTGGCGCGTCACCCCCGGCGGCGGCTGCGGGGGGGCCTGCCCGGCGCGGGGGGCGGTCAGGCCGCCACCTCGCCCGCCGCCTCTCTCCCACTCGTGGCCATGCCTTCGCCCGGCGCCTGGGCGGGGCCTGGCCGCTTTTCGGTCTGGCGGATCACCGTCACCGAGCAATGCGCCTCGGCCACCACCTGCGCCGAGACCGAGCCGAGATAGCGCCGCGCGGTGGAATGGCCGCGCGCGCCCATCATGATGTGGCTCACATGGTTTTGTGCGGCATAATCGAGGATGGCCTGCCCCGGATCCGGCCCTTCGAGCACGGAATAGGTCAGCCGTTCCTCGGGCAGGTCGATGGCGGTGGCCCAATGCTTCAATTGCACCAGCCGCAGGACATGCAGGTTGTTGCCCCGGTCGTCGGTCATCTGGTCCAGTCCGATCCTGGCGGTCTTGATCACGTTCACACAGGCGACGCGGGCGTCCGGCTCGATCACCAGCATCCGCTTCACCGCCGCATGCAGCACCTGCGCCAGTTCCTCATGCTCGGGCGCGGTATCGACCGCCACGCAGATGATCGGGACCGAGGCCATCTGCGAGGCCACCGAATCGGGTGCCTGGAACTGCCTGATCCTGCGGACCTCGCGCCAGCGGTCGAAGACCTGCAGCCAGCCGTCCTGTTTCAGCTTCGTCGCGCGCCGGGTCAGTTTCACCTGCTGGGGATGGGCAAGGTCAAAGGCCAGCTGCGCCGCCGTCTGATAGCGGCGCAGCGGATCGACCTCCAGCGCGCGCAGGACGATCTCCTGCAGCCATTCGGGCAATTCGGGGCGCAGGGCGCGCGGCGGCACCGGATCGCGCCACAGCCGGCGGCGCACGCCCTTCAACCGCTGCGGCACGCCAAAGGGCGGCCGGCCGACCGCAAGTTCATAGATCATGGCGCCAAGCGCAAAGAGATCGGATCGCGGATCGTTGCGGGCCCGCAGGTATTGTTCGGGCGCGATATAGGGATAGGTGCCCATCGGGATGCGGAATTCCTCGGCCAGCAGGTCGGGCAGGCGGTCATGGCGCGACAGGCCGTAGTCGATCAGCACCATCTCGCCGGTGGGACGCTGAAGAAAATTCTCCGGCTTCAGATCGAGGTGGATCACCCCCTGCCGGTGCACATCGGCCACCGCATCGACCAGCCGCGCGGCGATCTCCAGCAGGTCGGACAGCGGCAGTGGCGCCTTGCGGAAGGTGGTCAGCATCGAGCCGCCGCGGATCTTTTCCGTGACGATATAGGGCATCACATCGAAATCGCCGGTGCCCATGACCCGCGGCACATGCGGGCCGGTCAGGCGGGGCATGATCATCTGCTCGACCTCGAAACCCACGATGGTGGGCCCGTCGTCGCCATCGAGGATGGTCGGCACCTTCATCACCAGCGGGGTGCGGTATTTCGGGTTCGTCGCCTCCCAGATGGTGGCGAACCCCCCGGCATGCAGTTGCTCGCCCAGGGTGAAGCCGTCGATCTCCAGCCCCTTGTACGGTCTTTTCATCTCACTCTCCGCGCATCAGCCGCAGGGCCAGTTCCTCGGGCAGTCCTGCGGCGCGTATCCTGGCCGCGGTGGTGCCGTTGTCGTAGGGCACGCGGCGGAAGGTCAGTTCCGAACTGTCGGTGTTATAGAGCGCATAGCCCGCCTGCGGCAGGCCGTCGCGCGGCTGCCCGACCGCCCCCACGACCGCCAGCCAGCGCCGCGACCGCAGCAGCGGAAAGGGAAACCCGGCGCGAAAGCCCTGCTCGCGCACGGTCCCCGACAGGTCGCGCGACACCAGAAGCGGCACATGCACATGGCCACAGAAGATGACCCGCGCCGTCGTCGCGCGAAACGAACCCACGGCCTTCAGATCCGAGGTGACATAGTTCCAGTCCTTGGGGCCGTTGGCGCTGGCATGGACGAACAGCGTCTCGCCGGTGGCGGCCGTCATCGGCAGCCCGGCCAGAAACCGCTTCTGTCCGGCCGACAGCCGCGGGATCGTCCAGTCCATTGCCCGCCGGGCCAGGCCGCCCATGCTTTCCGCCGCCCCCGCCGCCGCATTGTCGTGGTTGCCGCGGACGCAGAGCGCACCCTCGGCCACCAGCCGCTCGGCGCGATCGCAGCACCATTCCGGATCGGGACCGTAGCCCACGATATCGCCCAGCAGAACGATCCCGCCGATACCGCGCTGCGCCACATCGTCAAGTACGGCTTCGAAGGCCTCGCGGTTGCCGTGAATGTCGGTCAGAATCGCCAGTTGCATCCGCCCCTCCGCCTGATTTCGTGAAACTAGGCCGCGAAAGGTACATCCGCCATGCGTCAGATCAATTTCCCTGCCGAACCGCAGCGCCGGCGGGCTTGCGCCAGCGGCACGCCCGCCCTATGCCCGGAGGCATGACGGCCCCCGACCTTTCCCGCTTCAACCTTGCCGCCCATGTGCTGGCGGCAGGCTCGGCCACGCCCGACAAGGTGGCGCTGGCGATCCTGACGCTGACCGGGGCGGAGCGCTGGAGCTATGGGCGGCTCACGCGCGCCGTCCTCGGCGCCGGCGGCTGGCTGCGGGCGCAGGGCATGCAGCCGGGCGAGCGGGTGCTGATCCGGCTGGGCAATACCCCGGCCTATCCGGTGCTCTATCTCGGCGCGATCGCCGCCGGGCTGGTGCCGGTCGCCACCTCGCCGCTGCTGACGGCGGCCGAGACTGGCCGGATGGCGGCGCTGGTCCGCCCGCGGCTGACCGTAGCGGCCGCCGGCATCGCGGTGCCGGAGGGGGCGGTGCCCCTGCCCGAGGATCTGCCGGGCTGGGAGGCGCATGCCCCCTGCGACTGGCACCTGGGCGATGCCGGCCGCGAGGGCTATGTCGTCTTCACCTCGGGCACTTCGGGCCGGCCGCTGGCGGTGCGCCATGCCCATCGCGCGATCCTGGCCCGCGCCCTGATGCATCAGGGCTGGGAGGGGATCGGGCCGTCCGACCGGCTGCTGCATGCCGGCGCCTTCAACTGGACCTATACCATGGGGACCGGGCTGCTCGACCCCTGGACGGTGGGGGCCACGGCGCTGATCCCGGCGCCCTCGGTCGCGCTGGAACATCTGCCGCTGGTGCTGCGCCGCCACGATGCCACGATCCTGGCCGGCGTGCCCACGGTCTTTCGCCGGCTTCTGCGCGCCGAGATGCCGGGCCTGCCCCGCCTGCGCCATGCGCTTTCCGCCGGAGAGGCCCTGCCCCCCGACCTTCGGGCCGACTGGCAGGCGCGCACCGGCACCGACATCCACGAGGCGCTGGGGATGAGCGAGATTTCCACCTTCGTCTCGGGCAGCCCGGCGCGCCCCGCGCCCGCCGGCACCACCGGCTTTCCCCAGCCCGGCCGCCGCATTGCCGTGCTGGACCCCGAGGGCAGGCCGCTGCCCCCGGGCGAGATCGGCACGCTGGCGGTATCGACGGCCGACCCCGGCCTGATGCTGGGCTATGAGAGTGCCGGCGAAGACGCCGCGGGCCGTGTCGGAGACGGCGGTGGAGATGGCGGCGGAGAGGGTGCGGGGCCGCCCCGGGGGGCCTGGTTCGCAACCGGCGACCAGGTGCATCAGGACCATTCCGGCGCCATCCACTACCACGGCCGCACCGACGAGATGATGAATCCCGGCGGCGTGCGGGTTTCCCCGCGCGAGGTGGAACAGGCATTGGCCGGCCTGCCCGGCGTTGCCGACCTGGTCGTGACCGAGGTCGAGGTCGGCCCCGGCACGCGGGTCATAGCGTGCTTTCACGCAGGGGCAGATGTGCCGGAAAGCACCGCCGCGGCCTTTGCGGCCGAGCGGCTGGCGCGCTACAAATGCCCCCGCCTCTGGATCCGCGTCGAGGCCATTCCGCGCGGCCCGACCGGCAAGGTGAACCGCCGCGCGCTTGCGGCCCTGATCAGGCCCGCGCCATGACCCCTGTTTCGCTCGACGTCTTCATCGATCCCGTCTGTCCCTGGTGCTACATCGGCAAGGCGAACCTTGACCGTGCGCTGGCCGGTGCGCCGGTGCAGCCCTTCGCGACCGCCTGGCACCCGTTCCAGCTGAACCCCGACCTGCCACGGGAGGGCGTTGCCAAGCGCGCCTATCTCGAGGCGAAATTCGGCGGCAAGGCGCAGGTCGATGCGATCCACGAACGCCTGCGCGAGGCCGCGCGCAAGGCCGGCGTCGCGCTCGATCCCGATATTCCGCAGCGCCAGCCCAATACGCTGGACGCGCATCGGCTGATCCACTGGGCCGGGATCGAGGGGCGGCAGGATCCGGTCGTCACCGCCCTGTTTCGCGCCTATTGGGACGAGGGGCGCGACATCGGCGATGCCGCGGTGCTGTCGGCCATTGCCGCCGGCGCCGGGATGGACGGCGATGCGGTGGCGCGGCTGCTGACCACGGATGCCGATGCCGACGATCTGATGGCCCGCGACCGCGATGCGCGGGAAAAGGGCGTCACGGCCGTGCCCACCTTCCTGATCGCGCGGCAATATGTCGTCTCCGGCGCCCAGCCGCCCGAGCTTTGGGCCGATGTGATCCGCGACATCGCGAGCCAGGCATGACCGACCGTCCCCTTCCGCCGAAGCAACCTTCTCAGGTTGAATTCATCGTCATGGTTGCGATGCTGTTCGCGACCGTCGCGTTGTCGATCGATGCGATGCTGCCGGCCCTGCCCGAGATCGCGGCCACGCTGTCGCCGGATGCGCCGAACAATGCCCAGCTGGTGCTGACCAGCTTTGTCCTCGGCATGGGCATCGGCACGCTGGTTGCGGGGCCGCTGTCGGATGCCTTCGGCCGCAAATGGACGGTTCTGTTCGGAACCGCCATCTATATCGTCGCGGCCTTCGCCGCCTGGGCCTCGCCCACGCTGCCGGTGCTGCTGGTCTCTCGGCTGCTGATGGGGATCGGCGCCGCCGGGCCGCGGACCGTGACCATCGCCATCGTGCGCGATCTCTACCACGGGCGCGAGATGGCGCGGATCATGTCCTTCGCGATGATGGTCTTCACCCTGGTTCCCGCGGTGGCGCCGCTGCTGGGCCAGGTGGTGATGTCCTTTGCCGACTGGAAGGCGATCTTCCTGGTCTATATCGCCTTTGCCGCGCTGGCCGCGCTGTGGCTGGCCCTGCGCCAGCCCGAGACCCTGCCGCCGACAGAGCGGCGGCCGCTGTCGGTGGCCGAACTGCTGGAGGGCACCCGCGAATTGTTCCGCCATCGGGTGGTGACGATCTCGATCCTGGCGCAAACCCTGACGCTGGCGGTCCTTTTCGCGCTGCTGTCCTCGATCCAGGGCCTGTTCGAACAGCGCTTCGACCGGGCCGAGACCTTTCCGCTGTGGTTTGCCTTCATCGCCGTCTGTTCCGCTGCCGGCTCGTTCCTGAATGCGCGCGCGGTGATGCGGATCGGCATGCGGGCAATGATCCGGCTGGCCTATGGCGTGCTCTTGTGGCTGACGGTGGCGATGCTGGCGCTGTTCGCCTCGGGCCTGCTGTCGCCTGCGGCGGAATTTCCCGCCTTCCTGATCTGGACCGTGGTGATGTTCGGCTCGCTGGGCCTGACGATGGGCAACCTCAACGCCCTTGCGATGGAGCCGGTCGGCAATATCGCCGGGCTGGCGGCCAGCGTGATCTCCTCGCTGGCGACCGTCGGCTCGGTCCTTCTGGCGATCCCGGTGGGGCTGGCCTTCAACGGCACGCCGCTGCCGCTGCTGATTGGCGGTGCGATCTTTATCGGCGCGTCGCTGCTGCTGGCGCGGCGGCTGTAGCCTTCGCCTTTTCCGCCAGATCGCGGGCGATGGCGAAGGCACCCTTGATGCGCTCGCCTTCCGATTTCATCTCGCCCTGCAGGACGATCTTGTTGCCCTGCACCCGGGCTGCGCTGCCCTGCGCCTTCAGGAATTCGACCAGGCCCGCGGGATTGGCGAATTTGTCGCCGTGAAACTGCACGGTCGCGCCCTTCGGCCCGGCATCCAGCCGGCTGATCCCGGCGCGCTTGGCCATGGCCTTGATCCGCACGATCAGCAGCAGCGTGTTCACCTCCTTCGGCAGCGTGCCGAAACGGTCGATCAGTTCGGCGGCAAAGCCTTCAAGCTCGACCTTGGTCGTCAGGCCCGAGAGGCGGCGGTAGAGGCCGAGGCGGATGTCGAGGTCGGGGATGTAATCCTCGGGGATCATCACCGGCACGCCCAAGTTCAGTTGCGGCGACCAGTCGTCCGATACTTCGGACAGCCCGTCGATCTCGCCCGATTTCAGCTTGGCGATCGTCTCCTCCAGCATGTGCTGGTACAGTTCGTAGCCGACTTCCCTGATATGGCCCGACTGTTCCTCGCCCAGCAGGTTCCCCGCGCCCCGGAGGTCCAGGTCGTGGCTGGCAAGGTTGAAGCCCGCGCCGAGGCTGTCGAGGCTGCCGAGCAGTTTCAGCCGCCGCTGCGCCTGCGGGGTCAGCGGCACGCGCGGCTTTGTCGTCAGGTAGCAATAGGCCCGGGTCTTCGAACGCCCGACGCGGCCGCGGATCTGGTAAAGCTGGCTCAGCCCGAACATGTCGGCCCGATGGATGATCATCGTGTTCGCCGTGGGAATGTCGAGACCGGATTCAACGATGCTGGTGGCCAGAAGCACGTCGAACCGCCCGTCGTAGAACTGGTTCATGCGTTCGTCCAACTCGCCCGCCGCCAGCTGGCCATGGGCGACGACATAGGACACCTCGGGAACATGGGTCTTCAGGAAGTCCTCGACCTCGGGCAGGTCGGCCACGCGGGGGACGACATAGAACGACTGGCCGCCGCGGAAATGTTCCCGCAACAGGGCTTCGCGAAGGGTGATGCCGTCGAATTCAGACACATAGGTGCGGATCGCCAGGCGGTCGACCGGAGGCGTGGCGATGATCGACAGGTCGCGCACCCCGGTCAGGCTGAGCTGCAGCGTCCGCGGGATCGGCGTCGCGGTCAGCGTCAGCACATGCACCTCGGAGCGCATCTCCTTCAGCCGCTCCTTGTGGGCGACGCCGAAATGCTGTTCCTCGTCGATGACCAGAAGGCCAAGCCGCAGGAAGCTGACCCCCTTGGCCAGCAGCGCATGGGTGCCCACGACGATATCCACCGTTCCGTCGGCCAGCCCCGCCCGGGTGGCCGAGGCCTCCTTTGCCGCCACAAAGCGCGACAGCGGGCGGACCTTGACCGGAAATCCCCGGAACCGTTCGGCAAAGCTGCGGTAATGCTGGCGGGCCAGCAGCGTGGTGGGGCAGACAACGGCCACCTGCATTCCGGCCATGGCGGCAACGAAGGCTGCGCGCATCGCCACCTCGGTCTTGCCGAAGCCGACGTCGCCGACGATCAGCCGGTCCATCGGGCTGCCCTTTTCCAGATCGGCCACCACATCGGCGATGGCGGCAAGCTGGTCGTCGGTCTCGGGCCAGGGAAAGCGGGCGGCAAAGGCCTCCCAGGCGGAATGCGGCGCCTCCAGGATGGGGGCTGCGCGCAGCATGCGTTCGGCCGCGACCCGCATCAGCCGGTCGGCGATCTCGCGGATGCGTTCCTTCAGCCGTGCCTTCTTGGCCTGCCAGGCCCCGCCGCCAAGACGGTCGAGAATCCCGTCCTCATGGCCGTAGCGGCTGAGAAGCTCGATGTTCTC
Source organism: Paracoccaceae bacterium (assembly GCA_014879735.1). Classification (GTDB taxonomy): domain Bacteria; phylum Pseudomonadota; class Alphaproteobacteria; order Rhodobacterales; family Rhodobacteraceae; genus Pseudogemmobacter. The sequence continues at coordinate 37,090 of JACSRN010000122.1, read as the reverse complement.
GACCGGCAGGTAGAGCTTGGCATTGTCGGCATATTCCAGCGCGACGCAGGCATGCGGAGCACCAAGCGCGGTGATCGTCTCGATCCCGAGGTAGCGGCCGACACCATGTTCGACATGCACGACCAGATCGCCGGGCGACAGCGATTCCGCCTCGCGCAGGAAGTTCTCGGCCTTGCGCTTGCGCTTCGGGCGCCCGACCAGGCGGTCGCCCAGCACGTCCTGCTCGGAAATGACGGCGATTCCGGGGGCGGTGAAGCCGGCCTCCAGCGCCCAGACCACCAGGAAAACCCCGCCTTTTCCAGGTTTTACGGCACGAAGATCCTCAAGTTCCTCACCCGTCAGGCCCTGATCGGCCAGCAGGCCCTTCAACCTTTCCCGCGCGCCGTCAGACCAACTGGCGATCACCACCTGAGACTCTTTGCGCAATGCGCGAATATGATCGGCCAAGGCACCGAAAAGGCTTATTTTTTCCTGCTGGCGCTCTGGTGCGAAACTGCGCCCGGTGCGGCCGCCGGCATCCAGCACCCCCGGTCCCGGCGCCTGTGCCAAGGGCGAGAGCCGGATCAGCCGGTGATCTGCGACCGCAGCCGCCCAGGCGGTATCGTCAAGATACAGCAGGCCGGGCGGGACCGGCTTGTAGACCGTATCCATCCGCATCCGCGCGGCCATCGCCTCGGCCCGTGCGTCATAGGCATCCTCGACCGTCTCCCACCGCGCCAGCCGCATCGCTTCGACCTGGTCGTCCAGCATCACGCCGGCCTCGGGCAGGTAGTCGAAGATCGTCTCCAGCCGGTCGTGGAAGAACGGCAGCCAATGCTCCATCCCCTGATGCTTGCGCCCGGCACTGACCGCCTCGTAGAGCGGATCGTCAGAGCCGCCGGCGCCGAATTCCGCGCGGTAGTTCTGGCGGAACCGGGTGATCGCGGCCTCGTCCAGCACCACCTCGGACACCGGGGCGAATTCGACCCGGCCCAATTTCTCTACCGTGCGCTGGCTGACCGGATCGAAGCGGCGCGCGCCATCAAGCTGGTCGCCGAAGAAATCCAGCCGCACCGGCCCGCCCGGCCCCGGCGGGAAGACATCGACGATGCCGCCGCGGATGGCGTAATCCCCCGGCTCCGCCACGGTCGAGACCGGGGTGAAGCCCATGCGTGCCAGGAACCCGCGCAGCCGCGCCTCGTCCACGCGATCACCGACCCTTGCCCGGAACGAGGCCGCCCGGACGACCGCGCGCGCCGGCACGCGCTGGGTCACGGCATTCAGCGTGGTCAGCAGCACGAAGGGTCCGGGCAGGCCATCGGCCAGCGCGGCCAGCGTGGCCATGCGGCGCGCGGCAATCTCGGGGTTGGGCGAGACGCGGTCATAGGGCAGGCAATCCCAGGCCGGAAAGGCCAGCACCGGCACCTCGGGCGCGGTGACGGCCAGCGCCACCGACATCGCCTCCGCGCGCTTGTCGTCGCGCGCGACATGGATCACCACGTGGCCGCGGCCCAGTTCCCGGGCCACCAGAAGCGCATCATGGCCTTCGGGGGCACCGCCCAGAATGATTCGTTCGCCTGCCATTGCGCTCAACCCAGAATGGATTCCGACATGTTGCGATACATGCCGAACATCGCGGTGACGAAGATCGCCAGCATCCCCACCAGCTGCACCTGCCGCCGGTGCGTCATCAGCCGGCGATAGAGCGCCTCGCCGGCATCCTCGCCCGCCTCGATCCGCAGCGCGGCCCGCAGCGACAGCCACCCCACCGGGACCAGCGGCGCGACAAGGCAGAACACCGCCTGCGCGAATTCGACCCAGTACCAGAAGGCCAGCGCCGTAAGGGTGGACAGCACGAAGGCCAGGCCGAAGAACAGCGGTACGGCGGCATTGCGGGTGATGTTCAGCATGCGCCGGCAGTTGATCGCCACCATCGTCTCGACATCCAGCGCCGCCTGCCCGCCCTGCCGGCGCGCGCGCTGGATCATGTCGAAGGGCACGCCCAGGATCCAGTGGCTGGTCGAGGACCACAAGACGGCCAGCGCGATCCAGTACCAGAGGTTCGAGAACGACCGCATGTCGATCACGTCGAGAAGCGTTCGATAAAGATCCACGGCCTTCGTCTTCCCCCTGCCCTGCGACCTGCTGCCCTGCGGAGCGCTTCGCACTTGAGACGCGCCCCTTTCCATGGCAGGCAAGGGGCCGACCCGCAAGCCCCCCGCGCACCCGCGCATCCGGCTTATCCGGCGTGCCGGTCGGCCCGGCGGGAGAAACGGCGAGAACCGGGAGAACGAGGAGACAGCATGCAACCGATCCTGGCCGACCATCCGTCCCTGCGCCTGCGCCGCCTGCGCCGCACGCCCGCCCTGCGCGATCTGGTGCAGGAGACCCGGTTGTCGGTCGCCGATCTGATCTGGCCGGTCTTCCTCTGCGACGGCGAGGGCGAGGAGCGGCCGGTGGCCTCGATGCCGGGGGTGAACCGGCTGTCGGTCGACCGCGTGGTTCGGGCCGCCGAAAAGGCGGCGATGCTGGGCATCCCGGCGCTGTGCCTGTTTCCCTATACCGATCCCGACCTGCGGACCGAGGCCTGCGAAGAGGCCTGGAACCCCGAAAACCTGGCCAACCGGGCGATCCGCGCGATCAAGGCGGCCGTGCCGGAACTGGCGGTGATGACGGATATCGCGCTCGACCCCTATAATGCCAATGGCCATGACGGGCTGGTTCGCGATGGCGTGATCCTGAACGACGAGACGGTCGAGGCGCTGGTGCGGATGGCGCTGGCCCAGGCCGAGGCGGGGGCCGATATCCTTGGCCCCTCGGACATGATGGACGGCCGGATCGGCGCCATCCGCCGGGCGCTGGAGGCCGCGGGCCATCGCGATGTGGCGATCATGTCCTATGCCGCAAAATATGCCAGCGCCTTCTATGGCCCGTTCCGCGATGCGGTCGGCGCCTCGGGTCGGCTGGTCGGCGACAAGAAGACCTATCAGATGAACCCCGCCAACAGCGACGAGGCGCTGCGGCTGGTTGCCCGCGACCTGTCCGAGGGCGCCGACATGGTGATGGTGAAACCGGGGATGCCCTATCTCGACATCTGCCGGCGGGTGAAGGACGCCTATGGCGCGCCGACCTTCGCCTATCAGGTCTCGGGCGAATATGCGATGATCCGGGCCGCGGCGCTGAACGGCTGGTTCGACGGCGAGGCGGCGATGCTGGAAAGCCTGGCGGCCTTCAAGCGCGCGGGTTGCGACGGTATCCTGACCTATTTCGCCCCCGAGGCGGCGCGCATCCTGCGCGGCTGACGCCGCGGCCGGCGCTGGAGGCAGGGGCCTCCGGCGGGGGTATTTGGATCAAGAGGAAGCGGCAGGTGGCCATCCGCCCCCCGGGGGGGCAGGCTGCGGCCGACCGGGTTTGCGCCTTCCTGCCGATCCTGCGGGAAGAGCATGACAAGCCGGCGCGAAACCGCTAGATTTTGCGCAAACGGGGCCCGAGAAGCCCCAGCGGCAGGCAAAAGGCAAGAGGGCAGCAGCATGATCATGGTCAGCAGGCGCGGAATTCTGGCGGGTGCGGGGGCGGCGGCGCTGCTGCAGGCCTGCGGCAATGGCGTGGGGTCGAACGCCGCGGCGGAGATCGACGCAAGGGTGAGCGCGACCCAGGATTTCCTGTTCGACCGCTATCCCGGCATGCGCGATCTGGCAGCGCGGGCCAATGGCGTGCTCTACATGCCGCTGATCACCGAGGCGGGCTTTGTCTGGGGCGGTGCCTATGGTCGCGGCGCGCTGCGCATCCGCGGTGTGACGGTCGATTATTATTCGGCCACCAAGGCAAGCTTCGGCCTGCAGATCGGCGCGCAGCAATATGGCCATGCGCTGTTCTTCATGACCGAGCAGGCGCTGGCCGATTTCCGCCGCTCGAGCGGATGGGCGGTGTCGGCCGACCTGCGCTATGCCACGCCCGAGGAGGGCGCGACGATCGGCAAGGCCACGACCGAGATCGACCCGGTGATCGCGCTGATCTTCGGCCAGCAGGGGCTGATCGCGGGGGCGACGCTGGCGGGGGTGAAATACACGCGCATCATTCCCTGAGGCGGCAGCGGTGTCGCTGGAAAGCCTTGTGGCGAGTTGGGGGCCGACCTGGGGGCCGGCAGCCGTTTTCGCGGGCTGCGCTCTGGAGGGCGAGACCTCGGCGATCCTGGGCGGCATGATCGCCCATCGCGGCATCGCGGGCTGGCTGGTGATGGCGGCCTCGGCGGCGGCGGGCGCCTTCGTGGCGGACCAGGGCTGGTTCCTGCTGTCGCGCCATGCCGGCACCTGGCCGCGCCTGGCCCGCCTGCGCCAGCTTGCGGCGGCAAGCCGGTTCCAGGCCGGTCTCGGCCGGCATGCGGTGCTGGCATCGCTGATCTTCCGCTTCGTCCCCGGCACGCGGATCCTCGGCCCGGTCCTGCTGGCGCAGACCGGGCTGGGCTGGCCGGTCTTTGCCGCACTCGATGGCCTGTCGGTCCTGGTCTGGGCCGGGATTTTTACCGCGCTCGGCTATCATTTCGGCCGCGCCACCGAAGCCCTGTTCGGCCGCCTGCCGCTGCATGACTGGCTCTGGCTGGTCCTGGCCGTGGGCGCTGTCGCGCTGACGCTGCATCTTCTGTGGCGCCGCCGGGCAAGCCGGAAAGCCGGGCCGCGGGCAGGCTAGCGCAGGCGGCGGATCAGGCTGGAGGTGTCGTTGCGCCCGCCGTCCATCTGCTGCACATCCTTGTAGAACTGGTCGACCAGCGCCGTCACCGGCAGGCTGGCGCCGATCTCGTCGGCGGTTTCGAGGCAGATCTTCAGATCCTTGCGCATCCAGTCCACCGCGAAGCCGAAATCGAACCGGCCCTCCAGCATGGTCTGGTGCCGGTTGGCCATCTGCCAGGATCCGGCCGCGCCCTGGGCGATCACCTCGACCACCGCGGCGCCGTCCATCCCCGCCTTCTCGCCGAAGGCCAGCGCCTCGGACAGGCCCTGCATCAGCCCCGCGATGCAGATCTGGTTCATCATCTTGGCGATCTGGCCCGCACCGCTGTCGCCCAGGCGGCGGCAGATTCGGGCATAGGCCGCCATCACCGGCTCGGCCCGCGCATAATCGGCCGCGCTGCCGCCGCACATGATGGAAAGCTGGCCGCTTTCGGCGCCGGCCTGCCCGCCCGAAACCGGCGCGTCGACATAGCCCGCGCCCTGCACTGCGGCAAGCGCCGCCAGTTCGCGGGTGACGCTGGCCGAAACCGTGGTGTGGTCGACAAAGATCGCCCCGGCCTCCATGCCGGCAAAGGCACCCTCGGGGCCAAGGCAGACCTGCCGCAGGTCATTGTCGTTGCCGACGCAGGCCATGACGAACTCTGCCCCGTCTGCCGCCGCGCGGGCGGTATCCGCGCGCTGCCCGGGGTGGCGGGCGACCCAGGCCTCGGCCTTTTGCGGGCTGCGGTTCCAGACCGTCACCGCATGCCCCTGCGCGGCCAGGTGCCCCGCCATCGGGGCCCCCATCACCCCGAGCCCCAGAAATGCCACCCGTGCCATGCGCCTGTCCCTCGCGTGATTTGCCCTTCGATCCGGCTTCGACTAGGAACGTCAGGACAACCTGCCGTCAAGCCCGGGGCCCCGATGTTCAATCTCTTTCGCTGGCTCGTCCGGATCGTGGCCGGGCTTCTTGCGCTGTCGCTGGTGGCGGGGCTGCTGCTCTACTGGTTCCTCAGCCGCTCGCTGATCGACCCGGACGAGGATTTCGCGGTGCCCGGCATCACCGCCCCGGTCGAGGTGGTGCGCAACAATGATGACGTGCCGCATATCTTCGGCAAGACCGAGGCCGATGTCTTCTTCGCGCTGGGTTTCGCCCATGCCCAGGACCGGCTCTGGCAGATGACGATGCTGCGGCGCACCGCGCAGGGCCGGCTGTCGGAACTGTTCGGAGCGGCCACGCTGCCCATCGACGAGCTGATCCGCCGGCTCGACCTCTACGGCCTCTCGCTGGCATCGGTAAAGGCGCAGGACGCCCAGACGCTGCGCGCCCTCGAGGCCTATTCGGCCGGCGTCAATGCCTGGATCGCCGAGGTGAACAAGGGGGCCCGCGGCCGCGGCGCGCCGGAATTCTGGCTGTTCTCGCCCGAGATCGCGACCTGGGCGCCGGCCGATTCCATCGCCATCCTGAAGCTTATGGCGCTGCAACTGTCGGGGCAGGTGCAGAACGAGGTGCTGCGCGCGCGCCTGTCGCTGGTGCTGGAACCCGGGCGGCTGGCCGACATCCTGCCCGAGGATCCGCAGGCCGCGGTCGCCGCCCTGCCCGATTATGCCGCGCTGATTCCCGGCGCCACCCCGGGCGCGGCCCCGGTGCAGTTTGCGCTGGGCCCGTTGTCGCCGGTGGCAGATCCGGCCTTTGCCGGTGCCTCGAACGCCTGGGCCGCAACCCCGGCACGATCCGCCGCCGGCGGCGCGCTGCTGGCAAACGACCCGCATCTGGGGTTCACCGCACCCTCGATCTGGTATCTGGCGCGGCTGGAACTGCCTTCGGGCGGGCTGATCGGCGGCACGATTCCCGGTGCACCCATCGTGCTGGTCGGCCGCTCCGAGGAAATGGGCTGGGGCCTGACCTCCAGCTATCTCGACGATCAGGACGTGGTGATCGAGAAGCTGAACCCCGACAATCCCGAGGAATATCTGCTGCCCGATGGCAGCTATGAAACCTTCCGCGCCCGCCAGACCATCGTGACCGTGAAAGGCGGCGAGCCGCTGACCCTGACGCTGCGCTGGTCGCGCAACGGGCCGATCCTGTCTGGCAGGCAGTTCGACCTGGGCAGCATCACGCCTGCCGGCCATGTCGCAGCGCTGTCCTGGACGGCACTGTCGGATGCCGATACCTCGATGACGGCGGCGATGCATCTGATGCAGGCGAAATCCATCGAGGCGGCGCTGGAGGCCGGGCGCCTGTTCATCGCCCCGAGCCAGAACCTGATGCTGGCCGGCCGGGACGGCATCGCCATGCAGGTGATCGGGGCCCAGCCGGCCCGCGACCCCGCGCATCCAAGCCAGGGCCGCATGCCCGCACCCGGCTGGCTGCCCGAGACCGGCTTCAAGGGCATCTTCCCCTATGAGGACAACCCCCGCTGGGTGAACCCGCCCTCCGGCATCCTGGGCAATACCAACAACAAGACCGTCGACCTGCCCTTCCCGCGGCACCTGTCCTTCGTCTGGGGCGATACCCAGCGCATCCAGGCCTGGCTGGCGCTGATGAAATCGCGCGAGGTCCATACCCGCGAAAGCTTCATCGAAGCACAGCTCGACACCGTCGACCCGACCTCGCGCCAGCTGCTGCCGCTGATCGGCGGCGATCTGTGGTTCACCGGCGAGGCCGCCGCCGAAGGCACGCCCGAGGCCTTCCGCCAGCGCGCGCTGGATCTGCTGGCCAAGTGGAATGGCGAGATGAACGAACACATGCCGGAACCGCTGATCGCAGAGGCCTGGCTGCGCGCGCTGATGCAAAGGCTGGCCGAGGACGAACTCGGGCCGCTGGCCGAGAAATTCACCCATCCCGATGCGGTCTTCATCGACCGGGTCTACCGCGACACCGCCGGCGCCTCGGCCTGGTGCGACGTGATCCAGTCGGCAGCGGTCGAAACCTGCACCGACATCGCCCGCATCGCGCTGGACGAGGCGCTGATCCGGCTGAAAGAGCAATATGGCCCGAACATCGAAAGCTGGCGCTGGGGCGATGCGCATCAGGCGGCGCAGGATCATGCCGTGCTGGGCGACGTGCCGTTCCTGAGCTGGTTCGTGAACATCCGCCAGTCCACCAGTGGCGGCGACGACACGCTGCTGCGCGGGCGCACCAAGGGCACCGATCCCGACCCGTTCCTGAACGTCCATGGCGCGGGCTACCGCGGCGTCTACGACTTCGCCGATCCCGACAGTTCGGTCTTCGTCATTTCGACCGGCCAGTCCGGTCATCCGCTGTCGCGCCATTATGACGATCTGAGCGAGCTGTGGCGCCGCGGCGAATATATCCCGATGAGCCTCGACCCCGATCTCGCCCATGCCGCGGCCACCGGGGTCATGGTCCTGACCCCGGCCAGCCCCGAATGACCCGGGCGATCCGCACGCCGCGGCTGATCCTGCGCCGCGCCCGCGCCACGGATCTGGCCGATCTGCACCAGGTGATGCGCCAGCCGCAGGCCATGCGCTACTGGTCGACGCCCGAACACGACAGCATCGAAGAGACGCGGCTCTGGCTGCAGTCGATGCTCGACGCCGATCCCGCGACCAGCGACGATTATGTGGTCGAGCATGCCGGCCGCGCCATCGGCAAGGCCGGCGCCTGGCGCCTGCCCGAGATCGGCTATATCCTGGACGTCCGCCATTGGCGGCAAGGCCTGATGGCCGAGGCCCTCGCGGCGCTGATCCCGCATCTTTTCGCCGCCCATCCGATCCCGGCCCTGACGGCCGAGGTCGACCCGCGCAACGCCGCCTCGCGGGCACTCCTCGCCCGCTTCGGCTTTCGCGAAACCCACCGCGCCGAACGCACGATGAAATGGCGTGACGAATGGTGCGACAGCCTCTATCTCGCCCTGCCGCGCCCTGCCCGGACCGATCCTGCCCCGCCCGGCTGATCCTCCCGGCCCGCCTGGCCCTTCCTCTTGATCCAAATACCCCGGGGGGGTCTCCGGCTCGGCCGGAGACGGGGGCAGCGCCCCCTCTTTGGCCAGCCTCTCTGGCGGGTGCGTTCTCAGGCGGGCGGCAGTTCGCGCCAGCGTCGCTCCTGCCGGGCGGTCCAGCGCACGGCAACCTGCCAGCCGTCCTCGTCCTGCCGCTCGTCCTCGACCACGCCCTCGGCATGCAGCCAGGCCCGCCTGCGGCCCTCGGCAAAGGCCAGCCGCAGCAGCCGATCGGTCTTTTCCTCGTCGAAGACCGTCGAGATCGCCTCCAGCAGCCCCTCCACCCCCTCGCCCGTCAGGGCCGAGACGGCAAAGACATCGGGCCGCGCACCGGCCTGGGCCAGCAGCGCCTCGCGCGGGGCGGCCGCGACCAGGTCGAGCTTGTTCCACACCTCGAATCGCGGCACGCCCGGCTTCACCCCCAGCGAGGCGAGAATCTCCTCGACATCGGCCGCCTGTTCCGCCGTCTCGGGATGCGAGATATCGCGGACATGGCAGATCAGATCGGCCGAGAGCACCTCCTCCAGCGTCGCGCGGAAGGCAGCGACAAGCTGGGTCGGCAGATCCGAGATGAAGCCCACGGTGTCGGACAGGATGATCTTGCGCCCCGATGGCAGGACGACGCCGCGCATCGTCGGGTCCAGCGTGGCGAAAAGCATGTCCTTCGCCAGCACCTCGGCGCCCGTCACCCGATTGAACAGCGTCGACTTGCCGGCGTTGGTATAGCCCACCAGGGCCACGATCGGGAATGGCACCTTGGCCCGTGCGGCGCGGTGCAGTTCGCGCGTCTTCACCACCCGGTCGAGCTGGCGCTTCAGCCGCACCACCTGATCGTCGATCGCCCGGCGGTCGGCCTCGATCTGGGTCTCGCCCGGGCCACCGACAAAACCGAACCCGCCCCGCTGCCGTTCGAGATGGGTCCAGGCCCGGACCAGGCGCGAGCGCTGGTAGGACAGCGCCGCCAGTTCCACCTGCAGCACGCCCTCGCGCGTGCGGGCGCGGTCGGCGAAGATCTCCAGGATCAGCGAGGTACGATCCAGCAGCTTGCAGCCCCATTCCTTTTCCAGGTTGCGTTGCTGCACCGGGCTGACGGGACCGTCGATCAGGACCAGATCCACCGCATCGGCCTTGATCCGCGCCTTCAGCTCTGCCACCTTGCCCGATCCGAACAGCGTGCCCGGCTGCAGCTTCGGCAGCCGCACCACCTCGGCCCAGAGCACCTCGAGATTGGGCAGCGCCGCCGCCAGCGACACCGCCTCGGCCAGGCCATGTTCCGGCAGCCGCCGGGTTTCGCGCGATCGGGTGTCGGGATGCAGCACCACCGTCCGCGTCGGACGCGCAGCAGTCTCCTGCCCCTTGGACCGCTCCTGCGGCAGGGGGATCAGGTCGTCGTCTTCATCATCGCTGCTAATCAGTCGTCGCCTTCATAAAGGTTGATGGGTGCGCCGGGCATGATGGTTGATATCGCATGCTTGTACACCAGCTGCGACTGGCCGTCCCGGCGCAGCAGGACGCAGAAATTGTCGAACCAGGTGATCACACCCTGCAGCTTTACCCCGTTGATGAGGAAGATCGTCACCGGAATCTTGGCCTTGCGGACGTGGTTGAGAAAGGCGTCCTGAAGGTTTTGCTTGTCGCCAGCCATTGTTGTTTTGCCTTGCGCTTTGCCGCGTTGGCCGCGGCCTTGTGAAAGTCTCGTAGCCTGATGTACAGAATTCCGGTCGCGGACCAGTCCTCTCCGCGCGGCATCTGCGATATTATGCGGTTGTTGCGCAGATTCCAGCCCGAAATACAGGCCTTTACACGACCATACTGGCTTAGCGTCGCCAGGCCGCCGGTGCAAGAAGCGCGATCACGGCCAGAATCTCCAGCCGGCCGACGATCATCGCCATGCCGAGAATCACCTTCGCCACCACGCCCAGCCCGGCATAGCTGAAGGGTTCGGGCCCGGCGACCGTCGCCAGCGGCCCGGTCGTCGTCAGCGCGGCAATGGCAAAGACCATGGCGCGGGTGAAATCGATGCCGACCAGCGTCAGCGCGCCGGTGACGACAAAGATCGCGATGGCGAAGAACATGAAAAACACCCAGGCCATATAGGCGCCCGACCGCGACAGCCGCCGCCGCTCGGCCCCGCCGCCGGTGACGGAACTGGGATGGACGATCCGGTCCAGTTCCCGCCCGCCCAGAAGAAGCAGCGCATGCACGCGCAACAGCTTTACCCCCCCCGCGCAGGTGGCGACGCCGCCGCCCACCATGGCCAGGCCCAGCAGCATCAGCCCCGGCGCGCCCAGCCCCGACCAGTCGCGGGCCGAGGTCCAGTGGGCGCTTTCATAGCCGGTGGTCGACAGGAAGGACACGGCGGTGAAGGCCGCCCCCCAGAAGGCGCGGAACAGGCCCGGCATCGATTCCATCTGCCGGACCTCGATCTCCAGCGCAAGATGGCGCAGCAACAGCACCGCCACGACCACAAGGGTGATCGCCGCCGCCAGCCGCAGTTCCGGATCCTCGTGCAGCGCCTCGCGCCGCGGCATGCCCGGCAGGCGCGGCCAGGTGCGCCGCGACAGCGCGAAGATCAGGAAGGCAAAGATCAGGATCTCGCCCGGCAGGCCCGATGCGGTGACGGACATGCCAATGCCGGCGGTGATCCCCGAGGCCGAGATCGTGCCCATCGCATGCGACAGCGCCAGCAGCCCGTCCTCGCCGACGATCAGCAGCAGGACCCATAGCAGCAGCGTCACCGCCGCATAGACCGGCAGCAGCTCCGCCGCATGCCGGTTCAGCCGCCGCGAGATTCCGCTCAGGCGACCGGCCTGCCCGGCACCGCCGGCATCATGCCCGGGCACCCGGCCCGACAGCACCTCGGCGCCGCCCAGGTTCAGCGGCGTCAGGATGGCATAGGCGGCAAGCAAGGCGAAGAACCCGCCCAGCCAGCCCGACAGCGCCCGCCACAGATGGACCGAGGGCGGCAGCCGCCCCGGCTCGTAGACCGTGGCGCCGGTGGTGGTGAAACAGGACAGCATCTCGAACCAGGCATTGGTCCAGCTGGTGTCGGGCACCGCCAGCGCGACCGGCAGCGCCATGGCGACGGGCAGACCCAGATAGGCCCCGGCCAGCGCCGCCAGCTGCGAGCGCGCGCGGTTGCCCGCCTGCGGGTCGGCCGTGGCGATGGCCAGCATCCCGGCCAGCACCATCAGTGCCAGGCCGGCATAGAGAAAGGCCTGCGCGGTCCGGTGGTCGCGCAGGATCAGCGCATGGCCGGCCGGCAGCCAGCACAACAGCCCGACCGCGCCGAGAAGGACGATGATGAAGGGAACCTCCGCCAGCCGGACGCGCATGTCAGAAGAAATCGATCGAGACCTGCAGAAGGCGCTCGACCTCGTGCACGTCCTTGGTCATGGCAAACAGCGCCACCACGTCCCCCGGCTCGATCCGCAACTCGCCGGTGGGTTTCATCACCCGGTCCCCCTTCATCACCGCACCGACCAGAACCCCTTCGGGAAAGTCGATGTCGCGGACATGCTTGCCCGCGATGGGCGAGGTGGTCATCACCTGCGCCTCGATCATCTCGGCCTCGGCATCGCCGACGGAATAGACATGGCGGACCCGCCCATGCCGGATATGGCGCAGGATCGACGAGACGGTGGTCGCGCGCGGGTTGATATAGGCGTCGATGTCGAGCGGCGCCATCAGCGGCGCAAGCGTCGGGTCGTTCACCAGCGCGATGGCCATCCGGCAGCCGGCCTGCTTGGCCCGGACCGAGACCAGCAGGTTGGTCTTGTCGTCGTCGGTGACGGCCAGCAGCGCATCGGCCCGGTCGACCGCAGCCTCCGACAGCAGGTCGATGTTCATGCCGTCGCCGTTCAGCACGATGGTGCGCTCCAGCGCATCGGCCGCCGCCTCGGCGGTGGCACGGTCCTTCTCGATGATCTTCACCCGCACGCGGTCCGACCGCGCCTCCAGGGCGCGCGCCACCGTCAGCCCGACATTGCCGCCGCCGATGACGATCACCCGCTCCTGCTTCTTGGTCTGCTTGCCGAAGATTTCCAGCGCGCGGTTGACGTCCTCGACATGGGTGAAGACATAGATCTGGTCCTCCGCCTCGAGATGGTCGCCTGGATCGGGCGCGAAAAGCCGGCCGTCGCGGCGGATGCCGACGACAATGGCGCGCAGGGTCGAGAACAACTCGTTCAACTGGCGCAGCGGCGTGTTCAGGACCGGGCAATCCTCGGAGAGTTGGATGCCCAGAAGCTGCGCCCGCCCGCCCATGAAGACCTCGGTGTCGAAGGTCGCGGGCGCAGCCAGCCGCTGCAGCGCCGCCTCGGCCACCTCGCGCTCGGGGCTGATGATGACGTCGATGGCCAGCCGGTCCGAATTGTAAAGGTCGGAATAGCCGGTCTCCAGATAGCTCTGCGCCCGGATCCGCGCGATCTTGCGGGTGATGTCGAAAGCGGCCTGCGCGATCTGGCAACAGACCATGTTCACCTCGTCGGAATGGGTGGCGGCGATGATCATGTCGGCATCGCGCGCGCCGGCCCGGGCCAGAACGTCGGGATGGCTGGCAAAACCGACCACGCCCTGCACATCCAGCGTTTCCGTCGCCCGCCGCACCAGTTCGGGGTTGGTGTCGACGATGGTGACGTCGTTCTTTTCGCCGGAAAGATGGCGGGCAATCTGCCAGCCGACCTGGCCGGCGCCACAGATGATGACTTTCATGGTCTCCGCTCCAGAACCTGCCTGCGGCAACGGCCGCCGGGGGTTTCACACCCCCGGACCCCCGTGGGATATTTCCACAGAGAAGAAACCCGCGGCCTTCGCCCTTCTTCTCTGTCCAAATATCCTCGGGGGGTCCGGGGGGCGAAGCGCCCCCGGGGGCGGTGGCGGGCGATCACGCCTCGCCGCCTTCGCCATTGTCCTCGTCTTCGAAATGGGCGCTGCGGGCACCCGATTTCGTCGTTGTCACCACGCCGAGCGACTTCAGCTTGCGGTGCAGGGCGCTGCGCTCCATGCCGACGAAATTCGCCGTGCGGCTGATGTTGCCGCCGAAGCGGTTGATCTGGGTCAGAAGATATTCCCGTTCGAAAAGCTCGCGCGCCTCGCGCAGCGGCAAGGTGGCGACCACCCCGCCCAGCACCATGCCGTCGCCCTGTGCGACCTGACCTTCGGGGCCCGGCAGTTCGCGGGCGTCGATCATGCCGCTGTTCTCGCCGAGGATCAGGATGCGTTCGATCACGTTGCGCAACTGGCGGACGTTGCCCGGCCATTGCATCGTCTGCAGCATGGCTTCGGCCTCGCCCGAGATCATCCGCGCGGGTAGCCCCTGGGTGCGGTGGAACCAGGCGATGAAATGGCGTGACAGTTCGGGGATGTCGTCGCGCCGTTCCGACAGGGCGGGGATGGTGATCGGCACCACGTTCAGCCGGTCGTAGAGTTCCTGCCGGAAACGGCCGGCGCGAATCTCGGCCGGCAGGTCGCGCGTCGTCGAGGAGATGACGCGCAGATCCACCCGCACCTTGTCGGTGCCGCCGGCGCGGGTGAACTGCTGTTCGGTCAGGACGCGCAGGATTTTCGACTGGGTGCCGTTGGGCATGTCGCCCACCTCGTCGAAATAGACCACCCCGCCATGTGCCTGTTCCAGCAGCCCCGGTTCCACGCCGCGCTCGGCCGTTTCGCGGCCGAACAAAACCTCTTCCATCCGCTCGGGCTCGATCGTGGCGGAGGAGACCGAGACGAAGGGCGCCGCCGCGCGGCTGGAGTTGGCATGGATGTAGCGGGCTGCCATTTCCTTGCCCGATCCCGGCTGGCCGGTCAGCATCACCCGCCCGTTCGACTTCGTCACCTTGTCGAGCTGCGCCTTCAGGGTGCGGAACGAGGGACTGGAGCCCACCATTTCCGCCTGGGTCACGTCGCGGCGACGCAGGTCGGCGTTCTCGCGCCGCAGCCGGCTGGTTTCCATCGCCCGCGCAACGACCACGGTCAACTGGTCGATGTTGAACGGTTTTTCGATGAAGTCATAGGCGCCCTGCTTGATCGCGGCCACCGCGATCTCGACATTGCCGTGGCCCGAGATGATGATCACCGGGATGTCGGGATTGTCGCGCTTCACCGCCTTCAGAATATCGATCCCATCCATCCGGCTGTCCTTCAGCCAGATGTCCAGAATCATCAGCGTCGGCGGATCGCGGTTGATCTCGGCCATGCAGGCATCGGAATTTCCGGCCAGCCGCACGGCATAGCCCTCATCCTTCAGGATGTCGCCGATCAGGTCGCGGATGTCCTTTTCGTCATCGACGATCAGAATGCTCATGGCTCAGCCTCCCTGGCCCGAAGGCCCGATGTTGCGCCCCATCCGCCGCTTGGCAAGCCGGGGCAGGCGGATTTCCGCCATGGCGCCGGGATGGGCGTGTTCGGCGAAGGCTGGCGCGTCCAGGAGCGCCAGCGTACCGCCGTGTTCCTCGATGATCTTCTTGACGATGGACAGGCCGAGGCCGGTGCCTTTGGCCCGCGTGGTGACATAGGGTTCGAACAGGCGCGCCCGGTCTTCGGGCAGGCCGATGCCGTTGTCCATGATGCGGATCACGCTTTCGCCTTCGCCGGCGGTCATCACCACCCGAATCTCGGGGGCATAGCCCGGGGGGGCGCCCTTCTCGATCAGGCTTTCGGTTGCCTCGCCGGCGTTCTTGATCAGATTGGTCAGCGCCTGGGCGATCATCGTGGCGTCGAGATCCATCAGCACCGGCCCGTCGGGCAGGCTCGCGTCGAAGCGGACGCCGGGCTGGCCCGCCTCCTGCAGCGTCAGCGCATCCCGTACCAGCTGCACCAGGTCGTTTTCCTTGCGGTCGGGTTCCGGCATCCGCGCGAATTTGGAGAATTCGTCGACGATGCGCCGCAGGTCATTGGTCTGGCGCACGATCACGTCGGTCAGCGCCTCAAGTTCCTCTTCGTCCTTCACCTGGGTGCGGAACTTGCGCTTCACCCGTTCGGCCGACAGCGCGATGGGGGTCAGCGGGTTCTTGATCTCATGCGCGATGCGGCGGGCCACATCGCCCCAGGCGGCCATGCGCTGCGCCGTGACGAGATCGGTCACGTCGTCGAAGGCCACGACATATCCCTCCAGCCCGCCGTCCTCGTTGCGCCGCTCGCTCATCCGGACCAGCAGGCTTTCCAGCTTGCCGCGCCGGGTCAGCCGGATCTCGTCCTGCGCCATGGCGGTTTCACCTTCCAACCGGTCGAGCAGCGCGCCGAACTCTGGAACCGCCTCGGCCAGCGTCACGCCATGCATCTCGCGCGGGATGTCCAGAAGCCGGGCGCCGGCGCGGTTGATGAAATCGACCCGCCCTCCGGGCGACAGGCCGATCACGCCGGCGGTGACGTTCGACAGCACCGAATCGAACAACCGCCGCTGTTCCTCGGTCCGGGCATGGCTGTCGATCAGCGCCTCGCGCTGGCCCTTCAGCTGGCGCGTCATCCGGTTGAACAGCCGGCCCAGCATGGCGATCTCGTCGTCGCCCTCGCCCTCGACCACCTGAACGTCGAGATCCCCGGTCCCCACCCGTTGCGCGGCCCCCGCCAGCCGGCCCACCGGGCGGCTGAGACGTTCGGCAAACCACAGGCCCAGCCAGACCGCGGCCAGAATCAGGATCAGCGCAAAGCCCAGGTAGATCAGCGCAAAATTCAGCAGGATGCGGCCGCGCTCTGCCTCAAGCTGGTTGTAGACCTTCACCGTCTCCTGTGTCTTGTCGAGCAGCGACAGGATGCGGCCGTCGACATCGCGGCTGACATAGAGGTAGCGGTCGGCGAAGGCGTCGAGATGGACCAGGGCGCGGAACTCGTTGTTCGACCAGTCCTCGATCAGCACTGCCTCGCCGGTCCGGGCGCGGTCCAGATCGGCGGCGGTCACGGCCTCGAATCCGAACAGATAGGAGCGGTCGCCGCGGGTTTTCAGCACGCCGGCGCCGTCGATCAGATAGGCCTCCTTCAATCCGCGCTGGATCAGTTCCTGGCCCTGGCTCAGCAGCGGGCGAAGCTGGTCGTCGCGCAAGAGCGCGCTCTGCTGCTTGGCAAGGTTCAGATAGGCGGCCAGCGCCACGGCATCCTCGCTGAGATCGGCACGCTGCTCGCCCTCATAGGCCTCTGCCGCCTCGAGCGAGGATCCCACCACCTGCCGGACCCGGTCGGAGAACCAGCCCTCGAGGCCGAGGTTTACCGACAGCACGGCGAAGACGGCCACCAGCACGGTCGGTACCAGCGCCACGCCGGCAAAGACGGCCGACAGCCGCAGATGCAGTTGCGATCCGGCCGATTTGCTGCGCCGGTCGGCGACCATCCGCGCCACGCGCGACAGCACAAGCGTCGCGATGACAAGGACATAGACCAGATCCGCCAGCAAGACGAGCCGCAGCGAGGTGCTGCGGCCGCCAAGATCCAGAGGACCCAGGGCCAGGAAGGTCGCGACCACCAGCACCGGCCCGAGAAACACCAGGCCCAGCGTCATGGCCGTCTGAATACGGCGCTGGCGACGCAAGCGCGAGATCCGTGTCCAGAGATCCCGGGAAATGGCGCGTTGACTGATTGACATCATCCTGCAACATCTGGTGGCAAATCCGCACCATTGCGGTTCTGACACGCTTGATGTTGCGGTTTTACATCAGCTTCCTGCGCCGTGTCACGCGGATATCGAGATCTGTGATCTTCTTACGCAACGTATTGCGGTTGATGCCAAGAAGATCGGCACATCTTGCCTGGTTTCCCGCCGTGGCATCCAGCGCAATCTCGATCAGCGGCGTCTCCACCTCCTTCAGGATGCGCTGGTAGACGCCCGCCGGCGGCAGTTGCCCGCCGTGCAGGTCGAAATACCGCTTCAGATGCCGCGCGACGCTGGCCGACAGCTTCTCGTTGTCGATCGGCCCGGCCAGCGGTTCGGCTGCAGACCGCTGGCCCAGAACGGCGGCGACCTCGGCCTTGCCGATCTCGGGGTCGGCACCCGTCGCCAACAGCCGGCGAATGGTGTTTTCCAGTTGCCGCACGTTGCCGGGCCAGGGATGGGCGCGGATGACCTCGCGCAGATCCGGCGGCAGGCGGCGGGTGGTCCCGAACTCGCGCTCGCCGCGGGCAAGGAAATGATCGGCCAGAAGCGGGATGTCCTCCACCCGCTCGCGCAGGGCGGGCACATGCAGGCTGACGCCGCCCAGCCGGAAGTACAGATCCTGGCGGAAGCGGCCCGCCGCCATTGCCTGTGTCAGATCGGCCTGGGTCGTTGCCATCACCCGCGGCGCCTTGTCGCCCAGCATGTCGAGAAGCCGCACCACGCGAGCCTGGCTGTCGGGGTCGTAATCCGCCACCTCGTCGAAGAGGATCGAGCCGCCGCGCGCCCGGGCGATCAGCGCCGCCGGACCGTCGACGCCCTGCAGCGCCGCCGCCTGCGCCACGATGAAAGGCTGCGTCCGGCGATCCGAGAAATCGTGGATGGTGCGGGCAAGCAGGCTTTTCCCCGTGCCCGATTCACCGGTGATCAGCACGGCAATGTCGGTGTTCATCACCCGGGCCACCAGCCGGTACAGCGCCTGCATCGCCGGCGTGCGCCCGACCAGCGGCAGATCCTCGCCCGCCTCGCGCGTTTCGCGGCCCGCGGACGGCACCGCCGGCGCGCGACGCTTCTGGTCCAGCGCCCGGGCCGAGCGCTTCATCAGATCGGGCAGGTCGAAGGGTTTCGGCAGATAGTCGAAGGCCTCGGCCTCGGCGGCCTGGATCGCCGTCATGATGGTGTTCTGCGCCGAGATCACGATCACCGGCAGGCCCGGTCGCATCCGCGAGATCCGCGGCAGTGCATCCAGCCCGTTGCCGTCGGGCATGATGACGTCGGAAATCACCAGATCGCCCTTGCCCTCCTCGACCCAGCGCATCAGCGTCATCAGGCTGCTGGTCGCATGCACCTTGCAGCCGGCCCGCGTCAGCGCCTGGGTCAGCACGGTGCGGATCGTGCGGTCGTCATCGGCGACAAGAACCGTGCCATCCATCCTTACAGATCCTTCCGTTTTTCCTTGGGCGCCAGCGGCAGCGAGATGCGGAACGCGGTGCGCCCGGGAACCGATTCGACCGAAATCCAGCCCTCGTGGTCGCCCACGATCTTCGAGACCAGCGCCAGGCCGAGGCCGGTGCCGTTCTCGCGGCTGGAAACGAAGGGCTCGAATACCTCGCCGGCAATGTCGGGGGGCAGGCCGGGGCCGTCGTCGATGATCTCGATGTTCAGCGGCAGCGCCGCGCGCTGGCCATCCTTGCGGCGCATGCGCAGCGACAGGTCGTAGAAGCTGCGCAGCCGGATCGTGCCGCCGGCGGGGCCCGCCGCCTCGGCCGCGTTCTTGATCAGGTTCAGGAAC
The DNA here is from genome assembly GCA_014879735.1 of Paracoccaceae bacterium. Classification (GTDB taxonomy): domain Bacteria; phylum Pseudomonadota; class Alphaproteobacteria; order Rhodobacterales; family Rhodobacteraceae; genus Pseudogemmobacter. Next base: position 18,067 of record JACSRN010000122.1, on the reverse strand, counting down.
ACCTGCATCAGCTGGTCGGGATCGGCCCAGGTCGGCGGCAGCGAGGGGTCGTAATCCTCGACGATGGTCATCTGCGCAGCAAAGCCCACCAGCGCCGAGCGGCGGGCGCGGTCCAGCGCATCATGGACATTCACCGCGCGGCGGTCGGGCGGGCGGACATTGCCGAACTGTTCAACCTGTTCCAGAAGCTTCACGATCCGCCGCGTCTCCTCGACGATCAGGTCGGTCAGTTCGCGGTCCTCGGCCGTCAGCCCCATCGACAGAAGCTGCGCCGCCCCGGAAATGCCGGCCAGCGGGTTCTTGATCTCATGCGCCAGCATCTCGGCCATGCCGATGGCCGATTTCGCCGCCGTCTTGGTGCCCATCGAGCGGCCCAGCCGGTCGGCGATCTCGCGCGGGGACAGGATCAGCAGCACCACGCCGGGGTTGTCGTGCATCGGCGCCAGGTGGATGGTGCATTGCACCGCCGCCCGCTCGCCGCTGGCCACGTCGACATCGTTGACGTTCAGCGCCGCATTGTTGGCGCGGGCGCGGGCAAAGGCCTCGTCCATCGGCGCATCGATGGCCAGCCGTTCCAGCACCGGCTGCCCCGCCAGCGACCGGGCAGAGGCGTTGAGAAAGACCTCGGCCGCCGGATTTGCCTCGAGGATGCGGCCCTGCGGGTCGATCAGCAGCGACGGCAAGGGCAGCGAGGCCCAGATCACCCCCGGCACCGGATAGGGCGGGCGATAGGCGGTCATGCGGCCAGTTCCGGCGTGGCAAAGGCGGCTTCGACCAGCCCGGCGACGCGGGACGGATCGGTTGCCGTCAGCACCTCGGCACGGGCCTGGTCCAGCCCCGCCGCATCGAGAAACCAGCCCAGATGCTTGCGCGCGCAACGCAGGCCAAGGTCGCGGCCGTAGAAGGACAGCATATCCTCGTAATGGTCCAGGATCATCGCGGCGCGGGCGGCGCCCTGCGGGATATTCGGCGCCGGCGTGCCGTAGAGCGCATGGGCGATTTCCGCCAGAACCCAGGGCCGCCCCTGCGCGCCGCGCCCGATCATCACGCCGTCGGCGCCGCTTTGCGCCAGCGCCGCGCGGGCGGAGGCCGCATCGGTGATGTCGCCATTGGCGATCACCGGGATCCGCACCGCCTGCTTGACCGCGCGGATCGCCTGCCAGTCGGCGCGGCCCTTGTAGAACTGGCAGCGGGTGCGGCCGTGGATGACGATCATCCGCACCCCCGCCCCCTCGGCCTGCCGTGCCAGATCGGCGGCATTGTGGCAGGTATCGTCCCAGCCGAGCCGGGTCTTCAGCGTGACCGGCACATCGACGGCGCGGGCCACCGCCTCGATCAGCCGCAACGCAAGGTCGAGATCGCGCAGCAACGCCGAGCCGCAGAGCCCGGTCGTCACCCGCTTCGACGGGCAGCCCATGTTGATGTCGATCACCTGCGCGCCCTGCCCCGCGCACCAGCGCGCCGCCTCGGCCATCAATGCCGGGTCGCGGCCGGCAAGCTGCACGCTGGTCGCCTGTTCGCCGAACCCCAGTTCCGCCCGGGCGCGCGCCTCTGGCCGGGCGCGCAGCACCTCGTCCGAGGCCACCATCTCGCTGACCACCAAGCCGGCACCGAAGCGGCCGACCAGCCGACGGAACGGCAGGTCGGTGATGCCGGCCAGCGGCGCAAGCATCACCGGAGGACAGAGTGACAAAGGTCCAAGGCAGATCGGCACGGCGTAATCCTGATTGTCGGCGACGGCGACGGCGGGGCTGCGGCCCGCCGCCTTCCCGTCCACAGCTAGCGTGATGCCCTGATGGCGCAAGAGCGGGAGGGCTGTAAACTGCTTGCAAATGCGGCATTGCACAAAAATAAGGCATACCACCCCTTGGCACGCCAGATTGTCAGCCGCGCCGCGCTGCCCTAGGAAGGGCCCAGTGCACAGCCGGAGGCGCCATGTCCACCCTTGTCGTCATTGTCGCAGCCGGCCGCGGTACCCGCGCCGGCAGTGGCGTGCCGAAGCAATGGCGCAATCTTGACGGCCGGCCGGTCCTCGCCCATACGGTCGCGGCCTTTGCGGGCCTGCCGCTGATCCTGGTCATTCACCCCGAGGACCGGCCGCAGGCGGAGGCGTTGTTTCCCGGGACAGAGCTGGTCGAGGGCGGCGCCAGCCGCGCCGCCTCGGTCCGCAATGCGCTGGTGGCGGCGCAGGGCCGCGGCTTTGCCCGCGTGCTGATCCATGATGGCGCGCGCCCCTTCGTCACGCCGGCGCTGACCGCGCGGCTGGTGGCAGCGCTGGACACCGCGACGGGGGCGGCGCCGGCCCTGCCGGTGACGGACGCGCTCTGGCACGGCAAGGGCGGGCTGGTCGGCGGCACCCGTTCGCGCGAAGGCCTGTTTCGCGCCCAGACGCCGCAGGCCTTCCGCTTCGAGCCCATCCTCGCCGCCCATCTGGCCCACGGCGCCGATGCCGCCGACGATGTCGAGGTGGCGCTGGCCGCGGGTCTTGACGTGGCCATCGTCGAGGGCGAGGAGGAGAACCTGAAACTCACCTTCCCCGGCGATTTCGACCGGGGGGACAAGCTGCTGAGGAACCGGCGAATGGATCTGCGGATGGGCAACGGCTATGACGTGCATGCCTTCACGACCGGCGATCATGTCTGGCTTTGCGGCGTGAAGATCCCGCATTCCCGCGGGCTGCTCGGCCATTCCGATGCCGATGTCGGCATGCATGCCCTGACCGATGCGATCTATGGCGCGCTGGCCGCCGGCGACATCGGCCGGCACTTCCCGCCCTCGGATCCGCAATGGAAGGGCGCGGCAAGCCATGCCTTCCTGTCCCATGCCATCGGCCTTGCCCGCGACCAGGGGTTCGAGCTTTCGAATTGCGATGTGACGCTGGTCTGCGAAAGGCCGAAGATCGGCCCGCATGCCCCCCAGATGCGGGCGGAGCTGGCGCGCATTCTGGGAATCGAGGCCGGCCGGGTCAGCGTGAAGGCGACCACATCGGAACGGCTGGGCTTCACCGGCCGCGAGGAGGGCATCGCCGCGCTGGCCACGGCCCTGCTGGTGCAGCGATGAACCGCATGATCGCAACCTGTTTCGGCCTGGGCCACCTGCGCCCGGCGCCGGGCACCTGGGCCTCGGCGGTGGCGGTGGCGCTGGGCCTGGCCATCGACCGCTGGCTGGGCTTTCCGGTGCTGGTCGCGGCAATGCTGCTGGTTGTCGTGCTGGGCTATCGCGCGGTGGCCGCAACACTGGCCTCGCCGGCCGACGATCCGGCGGAATTCGTCATCGACGAGGTGGCGGGACAATGGCTTGCGCTGCTGTTTCCCGCCGCAGCCTTCTGGTTCCACGGGGTGGAGAACTGGGCGCTGGTCGCCTGGCCGGGCTGGGTGGCGGCCTTCGGCTTCTTCCGCCTGTTCGACATCTGGAAACCCTGGCTTGTCGGCCGGCTGGACCGGCGTGGCGGGGCCGCGGGCGTCATGGGCGACGATCTGGTGGCCGGGCTGTTCGCCGGCGTCGCGCTGATGGCTGCGGCCGCGCTTTATCACGGGCTGATCGAGCCATGGCTGCGCTGAGCCCCGCCGAACGGGTCCTTGCGGCAGCCCGCTACTGTGGCCTGACCATCGCCACCGCCGAAAGTTGCACCGGCGGGATGGTGGCCGCGGCGCTGACCGATATCGCCGGATCCTCCGCCGTCTTCGACCGTGGCTTCGTGACCTATTCCAACCTGGCCAAGCAGCAGATGCTGGGCGTCGCCGCAGCGACGCTGGCGGCCCATGGCGCGGTCTCCGAGGCGGTGGCGCGCGAGATGGCCGAGGGCGCGCTGGTCCGGGCGGGGGTGACGTTGGCCATCGCCACCACCGGCATTGCCGGACCGGGCGGCAGCGAGTTCAAGCCCGAGGGCCGGGTCTGCTTTGCCGTCCGCCGCATCGGCCTGCCGGTCTTCAGCGAAACGGTGGAGTTCGGCGCCATCGGCCGCGCCCAGGTGCGCCAGGCCAGCACCGGCCATGCGCTGGCGCTGCTGCTGCGGGCGATGGCCTGACGGGCCGACGGGCGCCGGGGCCGAAACGCCGGCCGCTCATCGCGGGCCGTAAAGCTCGGCCGCGCGGCGTTCGAAGGCACGGACCACGCGCTGCATCGCATCGTTGAAGACAACGCCGACGATCCCCTGCAGGATCGCGTTGCGAAACTCGAAATCGACGAAGAACTCCACCTCGCAGCCCTCGCCGGCGGGGCGGAAGGTCCAGGTCGAGCGCATGTGGCGAAACGGCCCGTCGAGATATTCGGTCAGGATCTTCGCCGCGCCCGGCAGCAGCGTCACCCGGCTGCCGAACCTTTCGCGGAACACCTTGAAGCTGATGACCAGATCGGCCTCCATCACCTCGCCACCCTCGATCGGCCGTCGCGACCGGATGCGGGCCGCCGCGTTCCAGGGCAGGAACTTCGGATAGCTTTCGACGTCGGCGACCAGGGCATACATCTGATCGGCCGTATAGGGCAGGCGCCGGGTCTCGTGATGCTTGGGCATGGGTCAGGCGGTTTGCGGCTTCGATCCGCCCATCTCGCCCGATGCGGCCGCGATTTCAACCCCGTCAAGGCCGCGGCAGATCCCCGCGGCCCCGGCGCATCGGGATTTCCGCTTGAACTGGCGGCGCGCTTCGGCGCACACCGGACAGGAAGGAACCAGGATCGCCGATGACCGAACCCCGCCCCTCCGAACCGCCGCCCTATGTCGTCGACCAGATGATCAGCGCCAAGGCCATCGCCGCCCGCGTCGAGGATCTGGCGGCAGAGATCACCACCGCCTTTGCCGGCACCCGCAAGCTGGTGGTCGTGGGCCTGCTGCGCGGCAGCTTTGTCTTCATCGCCGACCTCGTGCGCGAGATCGACCTGCCGGTCGAGGTCGATTTCCTTGAGGCCTCCAGCTATGGCGACGCGCTCGAATCCTCGCGCGAGGTGCGGATCCTGAAGGATCTGCGCGGCGAGATCGCCGGCCGCGACGTGCTGGTGGTGGAGGATATCGTCGACACCGGCTTCACCCTGCACCATGTGAAGAACCTGCTGCTCAGCCGCGGGCCGAAGCGGCTGGAGATCTGCGCGCTGCTGGACAAGCCGGCGCGACGCGAGGTACCGATCAAGGCAACCTGGACCGGATTCGAGATCCCCGACGAATTCGTCGTGGGCTATGGCATCGACTACGGCCAGCGCAACCGCAACCTGCCCTTCATCGGCAAGGTGCGCTTCACCGGCGCGGGGTGACAGCGCGCCGCGCCGGCACGGACCGGCCTGGCCCCGCGGCGCGCGCGGCCTTCGGCGCTGGCGCGCGCAAAAGACTGGCAGCGTGCGATTTTCCCGCTACTCTGTGTGTCAGATTCAGCCTCTGGACCGGAGACCGAAATGCGCCTTCTTCGCTGGTTCCTTCTCTTTGCCGTTGTCGTCGGTGTCCTTCTGTACTGGCGCACCCTGCCCGATCCGATGGAGGAAAGCGCCCTGGCAGGGCTGACCGGCGATCCGGGCCACGGCCAGCAGGTCTTTCTGGCCACCGGCTGCGCCTCCTGCCACATGGCGCCCGGCGCCACCGGCGATGCGCAGCTTTTGCTGTCGGGCGGGCAGGAGTTTCCCTCGGCCTTCGGCACCTTCTATGCACCGAACATCAGCCAGGATCCCGAACAGGGCATCGGCGACTGGTCGCTGCTCAATCTGGCAAATGCGGTGATGCGCGGTGTCGGGCGCGAGGGCGAACACCTCTATCCCGCCCTGCCCTATGCCTCCTACAACAAGATGCAATTGCAGGATGTGGCCGATCTTTACGCCTATATGAAGACGCTGCCGGCCGATTCCACCCCGTCGCGCCCGCATGACGTGGGCTTTCCCTTCAACCAGCGCATCGCGCTGGGGGGCTGGAAGCTTCTGTTCCTGTCCGATGCCTGGACGGTGGGCGGCACCCTCCAGCCAGAGGCCGAACTGGGCCGATACATCGCCGAGGCCATGGCGCATTGCGGCGAATGCCATACCCCGCGCAACGCCCTGGGTGGCATGGAGAAAAGCCGCTGGCTGGCCGGCGCGCCCAATCCCTCGGGAAAGGGCACGATCCCCAACATCACCCCCGCCCGGCTGGAGTGGAGCGAAGAGGAGATCGCCAGCTACCTGACCACCGGCATGACGCCGGATTACGACAGCGTGGGCGGCCATATGGCGCATGTCGTCGACAATTTCGGGAAACTGCCGCCGGATTATGCCGCCAATGTCGCGGCCTATCTGAAAGCCGTCCCCCCGGCCGAATAGCCATATCCTGCGGCAGCCTTGCGCCGCATCCGCAACATGCGGGGTTAAATCCGCAGGCTTGCGGGGGTTTTCCTTGCGATGGCCCGGAACCGGCGTCTAGAATGGCCGAAAAAATACAGGCACAGGCACCGAGGCATCCATGACCCGCATCCGCGTTCTCTCCGCCATTCTGGCGGGGCTTCCCCTTGCATCCGCGGCCGAGCCGCTGCAGATCGGCAGCGCTCTTGTGCTGGAGGGCCGCGCAGCCGTTCAGGCATCGCATCTGTCGGGCACTGATACCCAGACACTGGGCGCCACCGACCTGACGCTGACCTGGGCCGGGGTCGCCTTCGGCCCGATGACGCTGGGTGCCGAGGCAACGCTGACCGGCGTCTACAACCTCAGCAGCGGCAAGGATGCGCAAAACCTCTGGGCGGCCGGCGTTCTGGGCTTTGGCGCAACCGAGGTGAAGTTCGGCGCACCGCGCCCGGTGGCCGAGGCGCTGTCACCGATGGGCGACCGCTTGTCCAATGCGGCGCTGGATCTGGCCTATGGCCGGGCGATGGCCTCGGGTGCCTCGATCCTGTCTTATGACGACAATGGCCTGACCCCCGGGCTGGCGGTGCAGGGCGCCACGCCGGGCGGCATTGCCTGGGGCGCCTCGGTTCACCGGATCGAGGGCGGCGGCCGGAAGGTCGATGCGGTGCAGGCCGCAGCCAGCTATACCACCGGCGCGACCACGGTCTTCGGTTCGGCCGAGCATCTGTCGGGCGACACCGCAGCGGGCGATTCGGTCGAGCTGGGCGTGCTCTACGAAGGCGGCGACTGGCGGCTGGGTCTTGCCGCGGCCCGGGCCGGCGCGGTGGTCGACGGCAATGTCGCGCGGCTGCATGTCGGCTATGACCTTACGCCGGCGCTGACGCTGAACAGCACCTACATCCATACCGAAGACGGCAGCCTCTCGGCGCTGGATGCCGAATACCGGCTGCCTTTCGGCGGGCATGTCCGCGCCGGCGCCGCCGTCTCGGGCGGGGACGAGATCTACGATCTCGGCATCGGCATCAGGTTCTGAATCAGGTTCTGCGGGCGCAGCGCCCGCAGCATCCGGTCCGGGCGCACCGGCCGCGTCAGCATCGGCCGCGTCAGCACCGGGCGCCGCAGCGGATCAGCAGCGGTCCAGCTTCTCCAGCCGGGCTGCCCGCATCCGGGCGAAATCCTCGCCGGCATGATAGGACGACCGGGTCAGCGGTGTAGCAGAAACCATCAGGAACCCCTTGTTCCAGGCTGATTTCTCATAGCCGGCAAAGGCCTCTGGCGTCACGAATTCGGCGACACGGTGATGTTTCGGCGTCGGTTGCAGATACTGGCCGACGGTCAGGAAATCGACATCGGCCGACCGCATGTCGTCCATCACCTGCAGGACCTGCGGCCGGCTTTCGCCAAGACCGACCATGATCCCCGATTTGGTGAACATTGCCGGATCCAGTTCCTTCACCCGCTGCAGCAGCCGCAGGCTGTGGAAATAGCGCGCGCCGGGGCGCACCTCCTGATACAGGCCGGGCACGGTCTCCAGATTGTGGTTGAACACGTCCGGCCGCGCCTCGACCACCGCTTCCAGCGCCGAAGGCGGGCATTTCAGGAAATCCGGGGTCAGCACCTCGATCGTGGTGTCGGGGCTGCGGTGGCGGATCGCGCGGATGGTCTGGGCAAAATGCGCGGCGCCGCCATCGTCCAGATCGTCGCGGTCGACCGAGGTGACGACCACATGTTTCAGCCCCAGCTTCTGCACCGCATGCGCGACGCGGCCGGGCTCGAAAGCATCCAGATCCTTCGGCCGGCCGGTGGCCACATTGCAGAAGGTGCAGCCGCGGGTGCAGATCTCGCCCATGATCATCATGGTGGCGTGGCCCGCGCTCCAGCATTCGCCGACATTGGGGCAGCCCGCCTCCTCGCAGACGGTGACGAGCCGGTTTTCCTTCATGATCGCGCGGGTTTGGCGATAGCCTTCCGAACTGGGTGCCTTCACCCGGATCCAGGACGGTTTCTTCGGCTGGTCCTGATCGGGGCGGTGCGCCTTTTCGGGGTGACGCTGGTCGGGGATCTTCAGGTCGCGCATGGGGACAGTCCCGGAAAATTTCCCCTGACGTGGCGGGGCAATATATCTCATAAGGCGAACTGCGTCGCATGGCAACCGAGCCTGCGGCCAACCGGCAGGGAGTGGCAAGTCATGCGGAAATTTACGGCCGAGATGCTCGGCACATTCGTCTTGGTGTTTTTCGGCTGCGGTGCGGCGGTGATCGCCGGTGCAAACGGGACCGAGGGCGTCGGGCTGACCGGGATCGCGCTGGCCTTCGGGCTGACCATCGTCGCCGTGGCCTATGGTCTGGGGGCGATCTCGGGCGCCCATCTCAATCCGGCGGTCAGCCTCGGCATGCGGCTGGCGGGGCGGATGGATACCAGCGCCTTCGTGCTCTATGTCGTGGCGCAGGTGGTGGGTGCCATCCTCGGCGCCGCGGTGCTCTATCTGATCGCTTCGGGCGGCGAGGGCTATGATCTCGCGGTGAACGGGCTTGGGGCCAACGGCTACGGGCCGGGCTATGGCGGCGGCTACAATCTGGTGTCGGCGCTGCTGTTCGAGGTGGTGGCGACCTTCGTCTTCGTGACGGTGATCCTGGGCGCGACCCATGGCCTTGCCCCCAAGGGCTTTGCCGGCCTTGCCATCGGCCTGGCGCTGACGATGATCCATCTTGTCGGCATCAAGATCACCGGCACTTCGGTGAACCCCGCGCGGTCGATCGGGCCGGCGCTGTTTGTCGGCGGCGATGCGCTGCGTCATCTCTGGGTGTTTCTGGCGGCGCCGCTGGTGGGGGGCGCGCTGGCGGGCTGGCTGCATGGCGAAGGGCTGACCCAGCCCGAGTGAAACCTCGGTCGCGGGATGGGGATGGCAGATGCCATCCCGCAATGCCGAGGAAGGGGCCGCGGGGAATCGCGGCCCCTTTTGCCTGTGCGGCCGCCCCTGCCCGCGTGCCCATCCGTCCGCCGGCCTTGATCTGTCCGCCGGCAGACCCTTCCGCCGGCCCTGATCTGCCCGCCACACCGGTTGCGCCGGCCGTCACCCGATCAGCGGCCCATGGCGGCCATAGGTTTCGTCGTAATGCCGCCGCAGCCGCATCAGCGCAATGCGCAGCACGATCTTGCCCGAGCGCGCGGCCCAGCCCATGCGCTGTTCGGCCGCCTCGATCCCCTCCAGAAAGCAGCAGACCCGCAGCGCCACATCGCCCAGGCCGGGCCCGAGGTCGCGCAGCGCCGCGGCCACCCGCTCTCTCGCGCGGGAGCCACCATCGGCCTGCCCGCCGCCGGCGCGAAAATCGCCCCGGTCGGCGCCGGTCAGGAACCGTTCCCAGTTCTGCGCCACCCGCGGGCCCATCTGCGCCAGTTCGAAATCCTCGCGCAACCGCTCTGCCGCCTCGACCAGTTCTGGCTCAAGGAACGGCCGGCCATCCTTGTCGCGCCGCCGGCCCAGAACGGCAACGGGGCTTTCGGCGACGTTCACCCGCATGCGCCGCGCGCCCTCGTCACCGTCGATGACGCGGGCGCCCCAGACGCGGTGCTGGTCGGCAAAGCGCGTCGCCGCCTCGGCCAGGCCGGGCTGGCCGGGCCGCGTCTCGGCGTCGAGCATGCGCTTCAGGGCCGCGCGGCCCTGCGAGGTGATCTCGTAGGTGGAAACCCGGCCGGCCTTCCGGCAGGAGATCCAGTCCTTGAGGCAGAAGGCCTGGGCCATGGCGCGGTCCAGAACGGCGGTGCGGGCATGGCGCCCGTCGGGCAGTTCGCGCATCACCACCGCCTTGTCCATATCGGCCGAGAAGGCCAGCATGGCCCCCGGCTCGGCCAGGCGGCGCAGCACGCGGGTGCCCTCGCGGGCAAGTTGCGCCTCATCGGGAAGCGCGGGAAGGTCGCGGATCGGGGCGGTCATGGCAGCGGTGTCCTTCTGTCGGTCTGGGGCCGAGGCGGACCTGGCCCTCTGGCTGACCGTGGCCAGCGCCCCATCCATCAGCGGATCATCGCGGCGGTTTTCGTAGCGTCGAACCTGGCGCAGCACGGTCGAGGCGTTAAGCCCCGTCCGCCGGGCCAGGGCGCGCAGCGAGACGCCCTCTTCGATGTGGCTGATGTACAGCTGAACGCGCTTTGGCAGCCAGAGCGGCAGGGTTGTGGCGGCGGAGATGGTCATCCGGTCCCCTCAGCATATGCGGCGGTCGAAGGCTGCTGCGTCCGATGGCTTGGACAAAGGCAACCTTCGGGCGAAAAGGTTACAGAGGCGTTAACTCTTAACACTCTGGCGATAATCGTAACCGAAACCTAAACAATCGCGAATCCGGCGTCCGCAGAAACGGCATGCCGCGCAACGTGGAGTTGCGCTGGTGCAGGATGGCAGCAGTTCTGGAAGGAGACTGCCATGTCCGAATTTCGTAAAGCCCTGACCGAAATGCGCCGCCCCGGCCTGCTGATGCGCGCGGTACGCCACGGGCTCAGGGACTATTCCCGCAGCCGTGGCCTGCGGCAGCCAGCGGGCGACGAAACTGCAATGGAAACCAGGCTTTCCCGGCTGATGGAGGCCGAAGCGCGGCTTGAATCGACGCGACGCGCCGGTCATGCAGACTATTCCATCGCCCGTCATATCGAGGTTCTGGTTGCGCTGATCGCCGAGGCGCGGCCGCTTTTCGCGGAGCCGCGGCCGTTGTGCATCGTCCCGGCCGAATAGGCCGGAGCGGCCCGGCATGCCTGCCGGGTGCAATATTCGATTGTTTCCGTTCGGGAAACGGGCATCCGGCCAACGGCACCATTCACCGGAGAGGCCGGACCCCGCCCGCGGCGCGCCGGAGGACCCCACCGGCGCACGCGCGCCGCGGCGGGCCCTCCTGCCGCGGCCAGTCCGGCCGGCGGACGCCGAAGGCGCCGGCGGTCAGAGGAAGGCGTCGGGCATCTCTGCCTTGCGCCGCGCGACATAGTCCTCCAGCGCCTCGCGCCGGGCCTCGTCCAGCGCCGGGGCCTGATAGTCGGACAGCATCTTCTTCACCCGCACCGCCGCCAGCGCCTGGGTGTCGCGGGCGCCCTCTTCTTCCCAGGTTTCGAAGGGCTTGTAATCCAACAGTTCCGTGCGCCAGAAGGCCGCCTTGAAATTCGCCTGGGTATGGGCGCAGCCAAGGTAATGGCCGCCCGGCCCCACCTCGCGGATCGCCTCCATCCCCAGCGCATTCTCGTCCATCGCGACGCCGCGCGCCAGGCTGTGCAGACAGCCGAGCTGATCGGCATCCATCACGAATTTCTCGTAGGAGGAGACGAGGCCGCCCTCCAGCCAGCCGCAGGCATGCAGCATGAAGTTCACGCCCGCCTGCAGCGCCATGTTCAGGCTGTTGGCCGATTCGTAGCCCGCCTGCGCATCGGGCAGCTTCGACCCGGTGAAGGCGCCGCCCGAACGGTAGGGCAGCCCCAGACGCCGGGCAAGCTGCCCTGCGCCATAGGTGATCATCGCAGCCTCGGGCGTGCCGAAGGTGGGGGCGCCCGAGTTCATGTCGATCGAGGTGACGAAGGCGCCCATGATCACCGGCGCACCGGCGCGGACCAGCTGGCTGTAGGCCACGCCCGCCAGGCATTCGGCCAGCACCTGGGTCAGCGTGCCGGCGACCGTCACCGGGGCCATGGCCCCGCCGACAATGAAGGGAGAGACGATGGCTGCCTGGTTCGCCGCGGCATAGACCTCCAGCGCGCCCATCATGATGCCGTCGAAGGTCAGCGGCGAGTTGATGTTGATGAGGGAGGTCATCACCGTGTTGCGGTCGACGAAATCGTCGCCGAACAGGATCTTCGACATGGCCACCGAATCGGCGGCCCGGCTGGGTTCCGTCACCGAACCCATGTAGGGCTTGTCGCTCAGCGTCATATGCGCAAGCAGCATGTCGAAATGCCGCTTGTTCACCGGCACGTCGGTCGGTTCGCAGACCGTGCCGCCGGAGTGATGCAGCCATTTCGACATATAGCCGAGCTTCACGAAGTTCTGGAAATCGGCCAGCCTGGCATAGCGGCGGCCGCCGGCGGCATCGCGCACGAAGGGCGGGCCGTAGACCGGCGCCAGCACCAGGCCCCGCCCGCCGATGTCAACGTTGCGTTCGGGGTTGCGGGCGTGCTGCGTGAACGACGAGGGCGCCGTCGCGCACAACCGGCGGGCCAGGCCGCGCGGGATATGCACTCGCTCGCCGCGGACATCGGCGCCGGCCGCACGCCAGCGCGCCAGCGCCGCCGGATTCTCGACGAAATTGACGCCGATCTCCTCCAGCACGGTTTCGGCATTGTATTCGATGACGGCGAGGGCTTCCTCGTTCAGCACCTCGAAGTTCGGGATGTTGCGCTCGATGAAGCGCGCTGTCTCGAAGCTGACCGCGGTGCGTTCCGCCCGCCGCGCCGCCCCGCCGCCGCGCGCCCGGCGGCCGCCGCCCGTTTCCTCGTTCATTGCGCCATCCTCCAGCAAATCCGGCCCGGCTCGGGGCATTTGCCGCCCTTATCGCGCCAAAACCCCGGCCTCCGCGCCCCGTTTCCGTCGCATGGCGCCCGAAAGCGACATGTGCCCGGCCGCCTTCGGGGTTTGACGCAGCGCCACGACTTGGGCACCATGGCCAAGGTCGGGGCAGGACTGGCCCCGAAAGGCCCGGAGCCAGGCCTGGACGGGCCGCAGACAGACCGCAGACGGGCCGCAGATGGGCCGCAGATGGGCCCGAGGGAGATTGGACATACCGGATCCCCAGACACCGGAGCGCCGGGCAAAGCCGCGCCAGCTTGATGCCGCCGAGATCGGGGCAATCGCGCATCTCTACCGCGGCGAGGTCTATCGCAGCACGATCTGGCGCACGCGGCTCGACACCACCACCAACTGGTCGGTGGTGACGCTGGGCGTCGCGCTGTCGATCTCCTATGCCGCGCCGGGCGCCTCGCCGCTGCCGCTGGTGCTGGTCGGCGTGCTCGTCATCTTTTTTCTGGTGATCGAGGCGCGGCGCTACCGCTACTTCAATGTCTGGCGGGCCCGGGCGCGCTGGCTTGAGACGCATTTCTACGCGCCGATGCTGACCGACGGCGATCTGCATCTTGACGAGAACTGGCAGGGTGCACTGGCGCAAGACTACCAGCGGCCGCGCTATCATATCTCGATGATGACGGCGATCGGCCGGCGGGTGCGGCGGAACTATCTGTGGATCCTGCTGATCCAGGCGCTGGCCTATGCCGGCAAGATCGCGGTGCATCCGACTGCCGTCACCTCATGGGACGAGGCGATGGCCCGCGCCGATGTCGGCCCCCTGCCCGGCGAGGTCATGGTCGCGATGGGCGCGGTCTATGTCGCGGCCTTCATCGCCATCGCCGTCTGGAGCCGCCTGTCCGACAGCCGCCGGGGCGCGGCGCGCGGCACCGGCCAATCCGGCTCGATGGGATAGGCCGGGGACAGGCAGGCGGAACAGGCGCGCGGTACTGGGCGCGCGGAAAGGGTGCGGTGCGGACAGGCCGACATCCTTCGCGGGTCTTGCGATTCCACCGGCCCCGCCGTAATCGGGGCCATGACCCAACACCAGCGCCTTCTCATCATCGACTTCGGCTCTCAGGTGACGCAGCTGATCGCGCGACGCCTGCGCGAGTTGAAGGTCTATTGCGAAATCCACCCCTACAACCGGGTGGACGATGCCTTCCTTGCCGATTTCGCCCCGCAGGCCGTGATCCTGTCGGGTGGGCCGGACAGCGTGACGCGCGACGGTTCCCCCCGCGCGCCCGAGGCGCTCTGGACCTTCGGCGTCCCGGTCCTCGGCATCTGCTACGGCCAGCAGACCATGATGCAGCAGCTGGGCGGCCTGGTCGAAAGCGGCCATGGCACGGCGGAATTCGGCCGCGCCTTCGTCACGCCCTCGGCCGAGCGGCTGGCACTGCTGGACGGCTGGTTCGAGGCCGGTACGGAACAGGTGTGGATGAGCCACGGCGACCACGTCTCGAAGATCGCCCCGGGATTCAGCGTCTACGGCACCTCGCCCAACGCGCCCTTCGCCATCACCGCCGACGAGGCCCGCCGCTTCTTTGCCGTGCAGTTCCATCCCGAGGTGCACCACACCCCCAGGGGCGCCCGGCTTTACGAGAATTTCGTGCGGCTTGCCGGGTTCACCGGCGACTGGACCATGGCGTCCTACCGCGAGGATGCCATCGCGAAGATTCGCGAACGCGTCGGCGGTGCGCATGTGATCTGCGGCCTGTCGGGCGGGGTCGATTCCTCGGTGGCGGCGGTTCTGATCCACGAGGCGATCGGCGACCGGCTGACCTGCGTCTTCGTCGACCACGGGCTGTTGCGGAAGGGCGAGGCCGAGGAGGTGGTCACGATGTTCCGCGACACCTACAACATTCCGCTGATCCATGCCGATGAAAGCGCGCTTTTCCTCGGCGCGCTGGAAGGTGTCTCGGACCCCGAAGTCAAGCGCAAGACCATCGGCCGGCTGTTCATCGAGGTGTTCCAGAAATATGCCGGCCAGATCGACGGTGCGGAATTCCTGGCGCAGGGCACGCTTTACCCCGATGTGATCGAATCGGTCAGCTTCTCCGGCGGCCCCTCGGTCACGATCAAGTCGCACCACAATGTCGGCGGCCTGCCAGAGAAGATGGGGCTGAAGCTGGTCGAGCCACTGCGCGAACTGTTCAAGGACGAGGTGCGCGCGCTTGGTCGCGAACTGGGCCTGCCGGCGAAATTCATCGGCCGCCACCCCTTTCCGGGCCCGGGCCTCGCCATCCGCTGCCCGGGCGAGATCACCGCGGAAAAGCTGGAGATTCTTCGCAATGCCGATGCGGTCTATATCGACCAGATCCGCCGGCACGGGCTTTACGACGAGATCTGGCAGGCCTTTGCCGCCATCCTGCCGATGCGCACCGTGGGCGTGATGGGCGACGGGCGGACCTATGACTATGCGCTGGCGCTTCGCGCCGTGACCTCGGTCGACGGGATGACGGCGGACTACTACCCCTTCACGCATGAATTCCTGGGCGAAACCGCGACGCGGATCATCAACGAGGTGAAGGGCGTGAACCGGGTGTTCTACGACTGCACCTCAAAGCCGCCGGGCACCATCGAGCTGGAGTGATTCCGGCCCATTCCGGCACCGCTTGCGGGCTTGGCCATTCGGGAAGGGCGGAAAATGGCATGGCTCCATCGCCGCCCAAGGCCATCCACCGCCGGGCGAGCCTTGCGACAGGCGGCCTGGCCATTCCCGTCTCGCCGTCAGACGGCCGATCCGTCCCGGCGTGGAGAGCTTGTGGCGGCATTTTTCGGCCCTCGCGCATGTTGGAGCGGTTGCCCAGGGGTCCAGCGCTGACGCGAGAGGATCCGTCGCGATCAGCAGCGGCGGCATCCGGCGCGGCGCGGGTTGCCAGAGCATGGTCAAGAATGCCTCGAATGCCCTCGCCTGGCTGGCATCGCTGCGCGGCCGGATACGCAGCCGATCCGGCCCCGCAAGCGGATTGGGAATTCGGCCTCCTTCGGATGACCCTTGAGCCAGGCGTCGAGCCGCGGCGCGTAGCGAGGCGCTGTCCTGGGCGCCGGCGCGTCCGGTGTGGAAAATACCGTCGCGTCGGCGATTGATTGGGCCCTGCGACGGTTCCAGGCTTCGAGCCTCGCCCGCGCCGTCTCCGGGCCGTCTTCCAAGGAACGTGCCGCCCGGGCCTGCCACTGAATTGCCCAAGCCGCATGGCCGCCGCCTTTGCTTCTTCTTCCGGTATCGCCGGGCCGATCACCACCCTGCCCTGCGACAGCATGGAGAGTGGATCTTCGAACGCGGTCTTCAGAACATGGCCGCCCTTGCCGATGTTCTGGTCGCGCGTCACCTCGCAGAACCGGTTTGATCCATCGGTCGCCCTTGCCTCGATGCGATAGCCGCGCCGGCCCGCCAGACGCCGGAGCGCCTGGGCATCCAGCCTGTCGGGCTTGCGCAGGCCAGAATAGAACCCTGCCATCACGGCAAGGATCAGGGCGAAGATCGCAATCGTCTGGATCATGCCCAGTGGGACAATTGTCGCGCCAGTGACATCGGCAACCATCTCATTTCTTTCCAAGGCATTGGGGAAACGCTGGCAAGGACCCTTGCAGCCATCTGACCTGTTCGGGATCAAGCGGATTCGCCCGTTCCCCTTCGTTCCACGTCGCCAGTCCGCCCAGCCGAATCGCGGGTTAATACAAACCGAAAGCCGCTTCCCATTGCGGGCGTATTTCCGCATCAGCCCGGCGCACCGGTTTCCGGCCGCGCTCAACCAGCATCGGCTCCAACCCGATCCGGGTGGTCGCTCCGGCAAGCGCGACCCGGACTGCGTGCCGGATGAACCAGACGCCAGGCACCTAGGGTGCGGCGACAACCAGCAAGGCCCGGAACGGCGGGCCATTGTCGCGCAGGATGAGGGAAAGACCGGCCGCGCCAAGCGGGACGGCAGAGCCCGTAATCGCTCGCTTCCGCCATTGCCCGCTGGATCTGTCGCATGATCTCTGCGTCAACTTCCACAGCCGCGACGATCTGTTCTTCACCATAAGCAGCAGCCGAAACCTTCGCCCGCGTGACGAGGCGGAACGTTTGATGCTGGCCCTGCTGCAGCCGCATCTCAATCAGCGTTTCCAGCTCGCCGCCATGGCAGGGCCGGACCATCCGTTGTTGCGTACCGCCTCGACGGGGCAGGACGCACCCAGCGGCCATGTCACCTGCGGCAATGACGGCAAGATCCTGTTTGCGCCGGAACCTACGCTGGAAGGATTGCGGCTTGCAGGTATCCGGCATGGTGGGCAACTGCCCGACGAATGGTTGCGCTGGATCGGTGCGGGATCGGCAAACCGCGACCCGCGCGCCATGCGAGCAGGGCTGCGCCTTCGGGGCCCTGCGGGCGACATTCATCTGCACCATCTCGGCGATCAGACGACGGGCGAGCATCATCTGTTGCCCGGATTGCCCGTGACTGTCATCCCTGCGCTGACCGCACGCGAGTATAAGGTCGCGCGCTGGCGGGCCAGCGGCAAGACCAATCGCGAGATCGCATTGATCCTTGAGCGGAGCCGGTCGAGCGTGAAGCATCATGCCGCCAGCAACCTGGACAAGCTGATGGTTGAGAACCGCGCCACCACCGCAGTTCGGTTGCAGTCGTTCCTGCGGGGAATGCGCGGCCCGGGTGGCGTCGCGCGCGCGCGGGCTTTCGCGGGTGCTGGCGCGGCGGTGAACCCCCTGATGCGCATGCCGGCATGGCTGCATTGTGGAGTGCTTGGCCGCAGCCTCGAGCGATGGATACCGAAGTGTCAGATGGCCTGGCGCTGAAGATGTCCCTGCATGACGGCGATGCTTCGGCCTCGGTGATGAAGTCTTCATGGCAAAAGCATATCTTGCGATCGTCACAATGATTGGCCGGAAATCGGCCGGCATTAACCGCCCGTTAATCCTGCCCGTGCCAGCCTGTCGCGCAATGGCGCGATGATATGGGGGCAGCATGCGGGAAGAGGCATTCCGGGCCTGGCTTGCAACGCGCAACGTCGATGCCGGGACATTGTCGACCCGGATGTCCTATCTGCGCCGCCTTGTCGCCCATTACGGCGATTTGGACGCGGCTTGGGCCGCCGATGGCTTCCGGCAGCTCACGGCCGAACTGTCCTATTCCACCGAAGATCGCCGGGCCGGCCGGCCCAATCCGTCCCGGTTGGACATATCCGGCGATCTCTGCAACAACCTGTCGTCCTATCGCTCGCATCTGAACAGCTATCGCCAGTTCGTCGCGGAAG
>JACSRN010000116.1 GCA_014879735.1 Paracoccaceae bacterium | reverse complement strand
TAATCGGGTCCGGTGACCGCGCGCAGTTCCGTCCTGCCGTCTTCGGTCTCGAAAGTCTTGATCTGCTCGGCCCGATGGCTGGACAGCCCGTATTGAAGATTGATCCCGGCCAGCGGGGCCGGCAATTGCCGCAGGTAAGCAGCGGGCGCGCCGACAAGGCTTGCAAGCTGGCTAAAGGCCCAATGGGTCGGTGCCATCGGTGCCCCGGCCTTCGGAAGGATCAGGTCCAGCCGTTCAGGATTGTCGCGGCTGGCCTCGACATGGATCCGCCCCGTCTCGACGATCCGGGTCGTGCTGCGCTCGGACCGGCCTTTTACCGAGGCCCAGAGATCGTCGAGCGAGAGATAGCGCTCATCGTCCGGGCGGCTGAACCATTCGGACGACACCCGCCCGTTCCGCTCGCCCCGGCTGACATCCACCTTGTAGCCGCCGCGGGCCAATCTCGCGGGTTCCAGAATCTCGATAGTGTTCATGACAGTTGCTCCGCGACGGGCCGCCGGGGGCCTCTCCCCCGAACCCGGACCCGTCGCGGCAAACCAACCCCGCTCTCCCTCTTCGCACCCCGGCGCTTACCAAGCGGACGCAGCTGGCCCCGTCCCGGACCCGCGACGCTGTCAGATCGACGACCGGCGCAGCCGAGAATCCGACCCAATTGGCGCATTTCAGGATCAGGTGGCAATTCTCCGGATTGAAGAATTGCCGCGCCTGATCCCCTGCTCTAACAATAGCGGGCGGATCAGGGAAACACGGATGACCGAAATCAACCTCGACGCGCTCTCGCTGGGCGAACTGAAGCAGCTGGAAAAGTCGGTCGCCAAGGCGATCATCTCCTTCGAGGATCGTCGGAAGGCCGAAGCGCGCGCGAAGGTCGATGAACTGGCCCGCGAACTCGGCTATTCGTTCGAAGACCTTGCGGATGCCGGGACCCCCCGCAAGCGCGCGCCTTCGGTGCCGAAGTATCGCCATCCCGAAAACGCCGAACTCACCTGGTCGGGCCGCGGTCGCAGACCCGGCTGGATCAGCGACGCGCTTGCGGCGGGCAAATCGCTCGACGCCTTAGCAATCTGACCAGAGCGGCGGGATCGGCAGACTCCGCGCGCGCCTTGCGATGGAGGATGTCATGCCGACCGATCTCGAACGCCAGATCGCCTCTGTCATGGCCAAGGCCATGGCGCTTATCTGTGTCCGTAATACGCAGCTTGAAACCCTTCATGCCGGCCCGGGCCCCGTCAGCCACCGTGGCGACTATTCCGACGTGATCGTCACGGATGCCAATGGCCGTCAGATCCCTTGGTCGGAGGTTTCGCGGATCAGCGACAGTGAAATGCGCGAGTTGATGCGCGAGATCGTCAACCGGCTCTACACGTTTCAGCTGCGCCTTGGGGAGGAGGAGTTTCGGGACTATCTCGACCGGCAACTGACCTCGACGCGAAACTGGGATGAGCCGAAGCTGGACTGGAACCTTGCGGGCCGAAAACTGCGGAAGGCGGCCGGGCCTGACGCGGCAGAACACCTTGCCCTCAGGGACCAGGGCACGGAACCGCGCTGAGTGTTTTCGATTGCGCAAGGCCTACTTCGCCTTGCCGGAAGCCGTCAGGCTTGCCTTTCTTCGCCTGATCGAAGCGGAGGCGACAAGAGCGGGCCGCCTCAGGGCCCATAGCCGCGCCGCCGCTTGACTTGGGCGAGCTTGAGCAGAGAATTGATCGCCTGCCTTTCGTCGGGATGCGGCTCGATCAGCATCTGGCCGGGCCGTCCGATCCGCCCCCATTCCCGGATGAGACAGGAGCCCCCGAACAAGTCCGGCTGCACCGTCATCCGGTAGAAACGCTTCATGTTGCAGGCCGGGTCGATCCGCTTCAGCTGCACCTCGAGCGGGAAGACCTCCTGTTGTGGAGCGGTGTCGAACATGGCAATCTCCGGGTCAGGCACAAAGATTCTCTGATCTGGTTTGTTCTGTCAATGTTCTACTGAGGCCATGCCTTGACATAGGGCCGTCTTGCCCATGGCGCCTCCCTTCAATGGAAATCCCGGGTTGGGAACAGCTTCTTCGCCTGTTCCCTCGGGTGCCGGGCCTGCCCTGCGGCGCGCGGCGGGCGTATGGTCTGCCCCGCCCTTTCGGTTTCCGCCCCGATTCTGAGATGATGGCCGATGGCGGCGAGGCGATCTGACAGATCCTCGACCCGTTCGGCAATCAGATGCGTGACCTGCCCGTCGCGTTCGATCCGACCTGTAACGCGCAAAAGCCGTCCGGCGACCACGGCGGCGCGGAAAGTCTCATAAACCTTGCGCCAGACGACCACATTGGCGGTGCCGGTTTCATCCTCGAGCGTCAGGAAGATCACGCCAGACGCGGTGCCCGGCCGCTGGCGGGTGATCACCAGCCCGGTGAGGTGAATGCGCCCCGTCGCGGACCGCAGCCGGTCTGCGGGCAGGCTTTCGGGCAGGTTCGGCCGCAGCAGTTCCATCGGATGGGCGCGCAGACTGAGGCGCAGGGCAAGGTAGTCCTCGATCACCTCCTGACCAAGCGTCATCCGGGGCAGGTCGACAAGCGGCTCGCGCTCGCCCTCCCCGTCTGCGCCGAAGAGCGGCAAGGGTTTGGGTGCCTTCAGCGCGCGCGCCTGCCAGAGCGCATCGCGACGCGAGAGGCCAAGACAGGCGAAGCCGTCTGCCTCGGCCAGACGGTCCAGCGCATCGGGGCGGATACCGGCCCGCCGCCACACACTTTCCACATCGGGATATCCATTGGCCCGCGCCGCGGCGATCCAGATGGCATCCTCCTCGCGCATGCCCTTCACCTGCCGGAAGCCAAGGCGCAAAGCGAGCGCGCCGTCCGCCCTCGGTTCAATGGTGCAATCCCAGAGTGAGTCGTTGACCGAGACGGGGCGAATTTCGACGCCATGATCCCGGGCATCGCGCATCAGTTGCGCGGGCGCATAGAAGCCCATCGGTTGCGCATTCAGCAGCGCGCAGGTGAAGATTGCGGGGTGATGGCGCTTCAGCCAGGCCGAGACATAGACAAGCCGCGCGAAACTCGCCGCATGGCTTTCGGGAAATCCATAGCTCCCGAAGCCCTCGATCTGGGCAAAGCAGCGCGCCGCGAACTCCGCATCATAGCCGCGCTCGAGCATTCCCGACACAAAGCGGTCGCGGAAGCCACCGATGGTGCCCATGCGCTTGAAGGTGGCGAGGGAACGGCGCAGCCGGTCGGCCTCGGCGGGGGTGAAGCCCGCGGCGACCACGGCGATCTGCATGGCCTGCTCCTGAAACAGAGGCACGCCATAGGTGCGGCCGAGCACCTCCATCATCGCGGGGCCCAGATCCTCGACCGCCTCCCTGCCCTGCCGGCGGTTGATGAAGGGATGCACCATGCCGCCCTGGATCGGCCCGGGGCGGACGATCGCCACCTCGCAGACCAGATCGTAGAATTTGCGGGGCCGCATCCGCGGCAGGAAGTTCAGCTGCGCCCGGCTTTCGACCTGGAACACCCCGATCGCATCGGCGCAGCAGAGCATGTCATAGACCGCCGGATCCTCGGGCGGGATGTTCGCAAGCGTCAGATGCCGCGCCCGGTGATCCGCGATCAGGCCGAAGGCCTTGCGGATCGCGGTCAGCATGCCGAGGGCCAGGATGTCGACCTTCAGAAGCCCGAGCGCGTCGATGTCGTCCTTGTCCCATTCGATGACGGTGCGATCCTCCATCGCGGCATTCTCGATCGGGCAAAGCTCATCGAGGCGACCTTGGGTGATGACGAAGCCGCCGACATGCTGCGACAGATGCCGGGGGAAACCGATGATCTCGCCGATCAGCTGCACCGCCAGTTGCACGCGGCGGTCCTCGATGGAGAGGCCCGCATCGCGCAGCCGGTCCTCGCCCGGGGCGGCGGAGGACCAACCCCAGATCTGGCTGGACAGGCGAGCGATCACGTCCTGGGAAAGCCCCATGACCTTGCCGACCTCGCGGATCGCGGCGCGGCTGCGGAAATGGATCACCACCGCCGTCAGCCCGGCGCGGTCGCGGCTGTAGCGGTCGTAGATCCACT
This sequence comes from Paracoccaceae bacterium, assembly GCA_014879735.1. Classification (GTDB taxonomy): domain Bacteria; phylum Pseudomonadota; class Alphaproteobacteria; order Rhodobacterales; family Rhodobacteraceae; genus Pseudogemmobacter. The sequence goes on along the minus strand of JACSRN010000116.1, from coordinate 11,038 downwards.
GGATCACCTCCTCGCGGCGCTCGTGCTCGAAATCCACGTCGATGTCGGGCGGCTCGCCGCGCTCCTTGGAGATGAAGCGCTCGAAGATCAGGGTGATCGACTCGGGCGGCACCTCGGTGATGCCGAGCAGATAGCAGACGACGGAATTGGCCGCCGAGCCGCGGCCCTGGCAGAGGATGCCCTTTAACCGGGCAAAGGCCACGATGTCGTAAACCGTCAGGAAATAGGGCGCATAATCCACCTCGGCGATCAGGCGCAGTTCCTTCTCGACGCGAGAGACGATCTTCGGCGGCGCACCGCCCGGATAGCGCCAGGCCAGCCCCTCACGGGTGAGCCGCTCCAGCCGGGCTTGCGCGGGTTCGCCGTCCCGCGCCTCGTCGGGATATTGATAGCGCAGCTGGTCGAGGCTGAAGGCGCAGCGGTCGGCGATTTCCACCGTGCGGCGGAGCGCGGCCGGGTAGCGGTGGAAGATGCGCTCGAGTTCCGCACCGGATTTGAGCCGATGCTCGCCATTGGCGAGGCGGCGGTCGCCGATATTGTCGATGGTGCAGCCCTCGCGGAGGCAGGTCAGCACATCGGCCAGCGGCCGCCGGGCCGAGCGGTGCATCAGCACATCGCCGACTGCGACCACAGGCAGGCCGGTTAATTGCGCCATCTCGGCCAGGCGGTCCAGCCGTTCCTGATCCTGTCCGTCATAGACCGGGGCCGCGCCGAGGAAGCACTGCCCGGCAAAGCGTGAGGCGATGCGGCGGAGGCAGGGGTTTGCCCCCTGCCCTTCCAGCGGATCGGGCGGCAGGGCGATCAGGATCATCCCCCTGCCCCAGTCCTCGAGGTCGGCCATGCTGATATGGCACTGGCCCTTTTCTGCCCGTCGCTTGCCGAAGGAGAGCAGCCGGGTCAGCCGCGACCAGGCGGCAAGATCGGTGGGCAGGGCCACCCATTCCACCTGGCTGTCGGTCAGCACCAGCCGCGCACCGGGGATCAGGCGGGGCAAGGGCGCGCCGGGAAACACTGCGGCGACCGTCTCGCCGGTGAAATGCGGGACGGTCTGGCGACTGGAATGATCGATCACCCGCTGCGACCGGACAGCCGGTCCCCCCTCCCCTGCCCCGCTGTCGGCTCGGACCTCTTCGCGCAGCTGCGCCAGTTCCTTCAGCGCCGAATAGGCCCGCACGACACCGGCGACGGAATTTCGGTCGGTGATGGCGATGGCGGCAAGCCCCAGTTCCGCCGCGCGGGTCACAAGCTCCTCGGGATGCGAAGCGCCGCGCAGGAAGGTGAAGTTCGAGGTGACGCAAAGTTCGGCATAGGATGTCACAGGAACACCCCCTGCGCATTCCAGTCCCCGAACCCCGAGGCGGCCTGCGGCGTGCGGAAAAGCCAGAGCCGTGGCCCTTCGCGGGTCTCGATCCGCCAGTAGTCGCGCACACCGCTCCGCCAGGTGGGATCGTCGAACCACCATTCCGGGGTGATCCGTTCCGGTCCTTGGGCGCGCAGAGTGGTGAACCCCATCCGCCGCCAGCTGAACCGGGTAGGCGGGTTGCCGGAGACCCCGGCCAGCGGTTCGGGCGGGAAGAGCGTGACCGGCCGCCGGGGTCGACGCCCGGACGGAAACGGCTCCGGCGCCGCATAAGCGGCGGGAACGGTCAGGAAGCTGCGCTCGGGGATGCGACTGCTCGCAGGCAGAAACCGTTGCACCGCGTCGAAACCGAGGCGGTTGCCGATGCGCGAGATCAGGTCCGAAAGTTCATCTTCCTGCCGGGCTTTCCCGTTGCCGATCTGCTCCGGCGCCAGCGGTTCGGTAACGGTGGCGCTGAGCCTCATGCCGTCGATCCCGAAGCCAGCGTCGACCTCATCCACCCCCTTGCGGAACAGCGCCGAAATCCGCGCCGGATCGCGCATCGCGCGCGCCAGTCCCACTTCGATCACGGCGGCCGAACGGTCCACACGCCGCAATTCCAGCCGGACCGCACGAGCCCCCCTCTGCGCGGAGGCCAGCTTGTCGCAAAGCCGGATCAGCAGCCGGTCCAGTAGTCCCATGACATCCGCGGTCAGGCCGATCGGCTCGGGCAGGGTCATCCGCACCGCGAACTGCGGCGGATCGGGCTCGGCCGCAACCGGCTCCGCCTGCGCGCCGAGCGCCTGATCGAGGCGGCGCAGAAGCTCGGCGCCAAACCGCCGCGCCATCGGTGCCCGGGGCACCGAGGTCAGATCGGCGATCCGATGCAGCCCAAGGCGGGTCAGTCCTTCGGCAATCTCCGGCCCGATCCGCAGCGCGCTGACCGGCATCGGGCCGAGAGATGCGAGGAGGCCGCCTTCCGGGATCACGCCGCCGCCCCGACGCGCGAGTGCCCAGGCCGCACCACGAGTTTCCGCGATAGCGGAGTTCGACTCTATTCTTGCCCTTTCGAGCCTTGCGGACAGATCCTCCAGCAGATCCGCCTCGCCGCCGAAGAGATGCGGCACCCCGGAGGTATCGACGATCAGGCCATCGGTTCCATCCTTCGCGGCATGCGGTCCATATCGGCTGGCCCATCGGCGCAGGGCTTCGAGCGCCCTGCCCTCCCCCACCGGATCAGCGGGTCGCGTGGACAGCATAGGACAGATCGCCCGCGCATCAGCGAGAGGCATCCCGCGGTGAAGCCCCGCCTTGCTGGCTTCGATGTTCAGACAATGCAGATGGTCGGCGTTCGACGCCCGCAGCGTCAACGCGAAAGGCCCGTCAACCGGGCGGCTCCTCAGGCTGATGTCGCTCGCCAGCCTGGGCAACCAGATGGACAGCAGCCGTCGTGCCATTCCAGTTCACATCATGGGTTCCAGTTGTTCCCTTTTTGTTCTTATTAAGACTCCAGCGGTGCCGAGTCGAGTCCTGCGGTCCCGGCAGCGGATCGCAAGACCAGCGGGTCTCGGCGGCGTTGCTGCCCCTACCCTCGTGGATCAGCATCAGGCCGGTCGTTCCGCCCGCCTCGGCCGCGAGTTGAAGTCGCCTGCCCGCGGTCAGTGAGATCGGTTTTTCCGGGGCGGCGATGACCAGCGCGACCGGCAGTGCGCGCAGGGTTTCCTCTACGGTCCAGAGCAGATCGATCTCGTTACGGGTCTCGACGAGGTGCATGCGCTCCGCGACGCCCTCCGGCAAGGCGCAGGGCATGGGTCGATCCCGGTCATGCCCCAGCACGATCCAGAAGATCGGCCCGGCCGACCGCGCCGCCTGAAAGAGGGCAAAGCCGATCCGCCCCCTGCCCTCCACTTCATGGACCCTGCCCTTCAGCAGTTGAAACGCATCGCCGTCAACGACCGCTGACCGATCATGCAGGATCCGCACGGCCACTCTCCGCGACGATCTGCAACACCCCATCAGGAAGCGGCCGCTGGAGCTTCAGCGCGTCTGGAGTGTCCGCGGTCAACCATCGCCGCCACTCCTCGGGCCTGGTCAGGATCACCGGCATGGCTTTCGGATGCACGGGCCGGACCTCGGCATTCGGCTCGCAGGTCAGGAAGCCGAAAAGCTCGATTGTCACCTCCCCCTCCTTCAGCTTCCTGACCGAGGTCCATTCGGTGCGGATGCCCGCGAAAAACGCCAGCGGCCGATCTTCCGCAAGCGCGAACCACACAGGGTGGTTGCGCGGCGCTTCCTGACGTGCATCGAGTTCGGAGAAGCTGGTGAAAGGCACCAGACAGCGGTGCTCGACCCCGAGCCAGCGCCGCCAATGGGGAGAGCCGACATTGCGGATATTGGTGACACCCGGATCTGTGCGCTTTCCTGTCAGATAGGCCGGTGGCGTGGGCATGCCCCAGCGGGCCGTGGTCAACAGCCAGTGACGCCCTTCGCCGCGCCGGATGATAGGGGCAGCGTAATCCGGGAAGATGCCGGGCGCAGGCGCGAGATTGCCCGCGGTGTCGATCAGCTCCTCTTCCTCGACCAGCACATCACGAAACACCTGACGCATCGCGTCTTGGCTCTTGGTCTGTGAGTAGAGGTTGCACATCGGAGGACCATTGGCATGAGAACAATGAACGAACCTATAGGAGTTTCCGCGATCGGTCCATTGCCGAGATGGGACGGTGCAGGATGAGGGCCTGTCCCTCAGGCTCGCAGAACCGATCTCAGATAGGCATCGGGATTGAGAATGCTCCCTGCCTGTCTCGCCATCCGATCCTCAAGCTTGAGAAGTTCCCAAAGCCCGAGTCGCTGCGCAGCGCTGGCAAGGATGTCCTGGCTTATTCTCAGCATCTTCCCGAACTCGAAAGCGATGAGGGTTGCCTGTTGGGCGCTTTCGGGCTGCGGGTAGAAGGCGCTGACCTCGGTCAGGTGGCTCCAGTCTGGAAGCTCGCTGGTTCTGGCGCTTCTTTTTTTTGTATCTGACTCTTGCTCTGTGTGGCGGACATATCGTCCGTCAGAGGCGGGCGTTTGTCCGGTTTCTGCGGCGGGATTGGTGTCGGTTTCGATCTGGTGGGTCGGCGGGGAAGAAGGATTGTCGTGACCGTTGCAGGCCGATTCTTCGGCGTGGGCAACTGGTGAGGGCGGGCGGCTCACGGATTCTTCTGTCTCGAAATCAGGCTCAGTGCGCGGTTCTGCATGGGTCAGGACCGTGGTCAATTGCGCAAGCGCGGCCCTGGCTTCGGTGAGGGTCAGAGAGACCCTGCGGACGAGATTGCGCAGCCCGTCGACAAAGGCCGCAACGGCATCGCTCAGCTGAAGCTCTGCACAGGCGGCCCGAAGGCGCAGGATTTGAGCGCGCAAGCCGCGCAGCTCATCAGCTTCGTCGCGGCGGCGGAGGGCCAAGGCAAGTAGCTCGTCGGCTTGCGCGAAGAGGGGCGAAAGGTCCAGTCCGAAAGCGCCGATCGGCTTGCCGTGCTGCATCACCGGGAAGCGTTTGCCGTTAGCGCTGTCGCGGCGCCGGATCAGGCCAGCCGTCTCGAGGGTGTCGAGATGACGGCGCAATTGCCGGTCAGTCAGACCCTTGGCGCGGAAGCAGAGGGTTTCGTTGCTGGCATAGACGGTGAGGAGGGTGGCGGGGTTCACGGGCATCTCGCGTCCATCCGCGCCTTGGCAGGGCAGGCAGCTTAGCAAGGCGTCCAGGACGACAACGGCGCCCTGACGGAGGCCTAGGTCGCGCGCGCAGGTGTTGACCGCGGACATGACATCGCGCCGCGACACCGGCCGGAAGGCTGGCTGCAGGGTGATCGAACCCATGCCAGGAAGCGTATGCTCCGCGGATTTGGCACAGCTCTCCTGCGCCCCGGCCGCAAGGGCCGTGGATGTGATGTGCTTCATGCGATTTCAGACGGCAAACTAAGTCCGTTCACCGAAATCGGTGTTGCGCTGATTCGTTTTTCGGGCTACGAAATAGGTGTCTAAGCTATCGGAGCCCTCTGGAAGCATCACCGCTTTCGGGGGGTTTCTTTTTGCCTTGAGTCTGCTCCTTTTCCTGCTCGTTACCAGTGGTAGGCTGTCAAGTACGGGCCGGGAGGTGTTGACCAGTGGTCAATTTATATCTCAACCCGGACCTATTTTGACCGGTGGTCAACTTAGTCATCCCGCGCACTCCGGAACTCTGCGAGGAGCCGCTCGAGCCGCTCATCTATGAACGCGGAGAACGCGGCCATCTCTTCGCCTGGGGAACGTATGACGATCTTGCCAGGCACGATCTCAATCTTGACCCGCCCCTCAGCGAGCGCGCGCTTGACGCTGGCTGTCGGGGCCGGGGCAGGCTTTTGCGTTAGCGCCCGGATCATGCCGTGCAGCCGTTCACTGCTGCTAGAAACGTCTGGTGGGATCAGCGCAATTAGGGCAGCCTGGTCCAAGTCGCTCCGATCCTTCAGAATGTCGCGCAGTTGCTGCCATGGGCGGCGGCCAGAGTCGTGAGCCGGGCCGATCCGGTCGATGACGGCACGCGGAATGTCAGACACCACGCCCAGCATCCGACTGATCGTCGTCTTGTCGACCGCGAGCACCTCCATAATATCTTCGCGAGAGAAGTCGTGACGCAGAAGTTGCTCCGCGTAGACGGACTGCTCGATAAAGCTGCGCTGTAGGCGAGCGGCGTTTTCAAGCCCTTGCGAAATCAGCGCCTCCCGGTCGCTGAGTTCCGCAATATGAGCGAGAACGTGAATGCCGAGCTGCCGACACGCTTCGATCCGGCGCCGACCATAGACAACCTCGTAGGGCAGGGGGCCCTGAGGTGAGCGGCGGAGCAGCACTGGGAGCTTCTGTCCGGACGTTCTGATCGAACTGACCAGGTCTTCTAGTCCATCCTGAACATCGAACCGGTCCTGCACGGCGCTTTCTGATATCTGCGCCGGGTCGATCTGACGGGCGGCGCCCGCGCTGAGTTGGTCTAAGCCGCGTTGAACGTCGAGCACCCCGGAAAGCTTCCGGGGCTTCTGGTCCTCCTCAATTGCTGCGGCTTTGCCATCCCGGACAGCCTTGAGGCTGCTGGCGAGCAGATCCTTTCGCATCAGGCCCTCCCCCAACTGCGTTGGAGCATCTCGTGAAGCTCTTCGGTCACTTCATGAATGGACTGGATCGCCCGCTCATAAGTCTTCCGGTTTCGCATCTCGCCGAGCTCGACCTCGAGCACAGTCTGCTGTGAAACCCCGGCCTCGCTTATCGCAGCAGACTTCAGGAAGGCGGACTTCATAACCGCATCGCCGAAAAGATCGCGAATGAAGGAGGCGAAGTCGACTTGGGTCGCCACGTTCGTGTCGAAGCGACTCAGCAAGAAGCGAAAATTGTCGAACAGACCAACCCCGGCGCTTTCGTGCAAGACCTCGGTCAACGAGGACGCCATGTTCAGAAACTGTGCTGCCGAGGCGAGGTCAACGCGCTCCGGGATGATCGTCATGACGATGTTCTGGGCGGCGCAGATGGCGGACAGGGTCACGTAACCCAGCTGCGGCGGGCAGTCGAGAATGACCACGTCATAGTCATCCTTCACAGTTTGCAGCGCGGAGCGAATCTTGTCGAAGAAGACAGGCAACTCGCCTTTGCTGAGCGCGGCCGGTGTTTCATGCTCGAATTCTGCTACCTGGATACCGCCGGGCACGAGATCGAGGTTCGGAAAATAGCTGCGTTTGATCACCGCGGTGATAGGCTTCGGCCCTTCGCCCGTCTCCCGGTCACGATAGCGGATGACATCATACAGCGAACCGCCGTCGAAAAAGTCGAGTTCAGGCTGATAACCAAAGAAGGTGGTCAGCGACGCCTGTGGGTCGCAGTCCACGGCTAGCACCCTGTAACCACGCATTGCCAGGTCCTGAGCCGCATGAATTGCGGTCGAAGTCTTGCCGGAACCTCCCTTGAAGTTGACGAAGGCGATGACTTGGGTGGGGTCATCCGAGGTGCGGCGCCCGGGACGGAACTGGTCGGGACTCTTTGCGGTTGAAGCCAGCACCCGGCGGATCTCATGGATCTCTTGCGCAGAGTATTTGCGGCGCCCGCCCGGACCTATTTCAACTTCGGGAATCCGATCCTCGTGATGGGCCTTTCTCAGATATCCATCCGCGACACCAAGATAATAGCTTGCTTCACCGGCCGAGAACGTCCGGAGAGTCTTGACCTCATGGGGTGCAAACGAGTTCTCGGAGAGCGCCTTCAGCGCCGCCGTAAGATCCTTCGCAAAGCCCAAGAGGTGCTGATGTAGCGCCTGTGTCATCTGTCCGCTCTTGCCTTTCGGTGGGGTTAGGAACGGTAACCGCCCGAATTCTTAGCTTATTGCGTCCAGTCTATGCCGCTAGGTTTGTCAAAGCGCAAGAAAAGTTTGCTGCCGTCGGAACGGAAATTGGCGCCAAGAAGCGGTTTGCACCGTTCCGAACCTTCGCGCAGCGTCTTAGGTTGGTTCTGCAACATATTGATGTGGCGTGACTAATATTATCCACAGCCTTGTCAACAGAGATCAACATGTGGGTGGGAACCGCAGATCGTCTACTAGCAGTCCCTCGGGCGCGGGAACGCCAGATTGTGGCAAGCTTGCGGATCTGCGTGCGATGGGGCTGACGAAGCGCGGAACGATTCTTCCCGAGACCACCTGCCGAGAGCATTCCTGGTGGACCAGACGCTCAAACCGAGATCGCTTCCCGCTATAGCCCCGCGGCCTTGGTCAGGTTGACGCGGAACCTGTCGCGGCGGCGCTGATACCGGCGGGTCATTTCGGCCGAGGCGTGGCCGAGCTGCTTCTGCACGTACCGCTCGTCGACCTCTGCCGATGAGGCGAGGCCTGCCCTCAGCGAATGGCCGGAGAAAAGGCGGACACGCTCCGCTTCCGGCAAGTCTGGGCGCAGGCCCGCTTCGCAGGCACAGGCCTTTATGAGACGGGCGATGTGTTTATCAGACAGTCGTGCTGAGGTGGGCTTCAGACCGTTGCGGCTGACAGCGACGAAGAGCGGGCCGAAGTCGATCCGGGCATAGTGCAGCCACTGGGTCAGGGCATGGACCGGACAGGTTTGGTCGCTAGAGCCACGTGCGATCTCCACCTCGCGCCAGCCGGTCTTGCCGCGCAGCGTGACAAGAACACCGTCGTCCAGGATCTCGACCCAGCCGCCGCTGTCCGGCGTGTCATCCTTACCATGGTCGAGCGATACGATCTCGGATCGGCGCAAACCACCGGCGAAGCCGATCAGCAGGATGGCGCGATCGCGCAGGCCGCGCAGGTCGTGGGGCAGGGTGGCCAGCATGTCGCGCAGGTCGTCGGGCAGGATGGCTTCTTTCTGGACCGGCGGCCGCGCATGCTTGCGGCGGACACCAGCGAGCACCGTAGCGATGTGGCGGTCTTTGCGGTCGAGCCGTTCTCCGCACTGTGAATAGCCCCAGGCAAGGCCGGAGAGGCGGCGCTCGATGGACGACACCGAAAGGGCAGGGGCCTTGCCGCCCGGCGTTGCAAGATCGGCGATGTAAAGGCCGATCAGCTGGGGCGCGCAAGGCAGAGGCTCGGCGCCGCGCATCCGGCACCAGCGGGCAAAGGCGGCCCAGTCCTTCGCATAGGCCTTCAGCGTGTTCTCCGAGGCCGCAGCCCGCGCATAGTCTCGTGCGGTTTCGACGAGGCGGTCGAGCGTGCCCGAGCCAGCGACATGAGAGGGCAGGGCGATCGTGTCGCGCTCGATATCAGCGCCGTCGTCCCGCTCATGGCGATCGGGACGTTTCAGCGGCTCTGAAGGCGATTTCTCGGGTGTTTCGGTCATGCCGGTGAGCATACTCTACCTGCGTCCGATAATGCAATCTTATTGGACATTAATTAGTCATGACAAGCGCGGCGGATAAGTGCGATATAAGTAGAGTAAAGCGCCGATATTTGCTAGCGTGCCCGCATGCCTCCTGCCGTGAAATCCCCCCTGACTCCCCTAAATCCTCCGGCCACGCCGCGATGGGTCAGGCAATCCGTTAGACATGATGATGTTGAATCGGCGATGTTTTCTGCCGGGGCAGCCCTTGCTGTGCTGGACTCAATCGCCCGGTCTGACGACCCGGTTGGCTTCCTGTGGCGTAAGCGGTTGGCGCTCTCGAGCGCAGCGGCGGTTTCCCAGATGGAAGGACGCCGGGAAGGCGAAGCGCAGCTTCGAGATGCCTTCGCCCTGCGCAGGCTAGGTGACGATCCCGGTCCGGCCGGGAGGATGCTGATCGGCTGGCGTGCCTTGGGCGAGGCGCGGGCGCTGCGATCAGGAGACTGGCCCGGCAGGCTGCCCGGCTTCTTCGATCTGCCACCCGAGCCGGGTGCCGAGATCTTGCGCGACCTCGGTGCAGGCCTCATTGGCCGCAGGCCGCCGCTGCGCTTTGCCGCTGAAGCTGGGCCCGAGGTTCTCGCGCTCGGCCCTGCCTGGCGCGGCTTGGCGCTCTGGCTGACGGATGCGCTTTTGGCCCGGGCGCTTGGCTGGGACCGGCCGGTGCCGCTGCTTGCGGCGCATCTGCCGCGGGCGGCCTTTCGGCTGGAGGGTGAGGCCTGGGTTGCGGCCTGCACAAGTGCCTGGGGCAGTGGGGCGGTTGCCGCTATTGATCTTCACGCCGATCTGACGCGTCGGGCGGATGCCTTGCGCGCTGCACATCTGCGGCGGCCGGGAAAGGATACAACCGCAATCATCACCGCACTCCTGACCGAGGATGCGCTGGCGGCCCAGGCGGGTGCCGAGGCCAGTGACCGGGCGGCGCGACGGTTGTTCGAACGGCTGACCTCACTTGGCCTAGTGCGCGAGCTAACAGGGCGGGCGACCTTCCGGCTTTACGGGTTGTGACGATGGCCCAGAAATCATCTGAACCACTGGACACTGAGCTCGTCGACTTGCCGCAGGCGTTGCGCTGGCGCGAATGGATGGCGCGCGTCGAGGCGGTTCTCTTCTCCTCATCTGAGCCGGTCGGGCGCGACGTGTTGGCGCGCGTGGTTGGACGGGATTGTGCGCTGGACCTGGTGATCGAGGATGTTTCCGCAGAACTGGCGGGGCGCCCTTACGAGATCGCGCGCACAGCGGGGGGCTGGCAGTTCCGCACGAGGCCGCAACACGCAGATGCGATCCGCACTGCTCGCCAGGAGGGTGATCCGACCCGCGATCTGACTCAGAGCGAAACCCTCGTCCTGACCATCATCGCCTATATGCAGCCGGTGACCCGCAGTGCGATCTCGCGCATGACCGGGCGTGAGGTCAGCCGCGATCTTATTGCGCGCCTGCATCGTCAGGCGCTGATCGCCCGAGGTCCGCGCAGCCCCGAGCCGGGTGCGCCCTACACCTATGTCACCACGCCGGGGTTTCTGGTGCAGTTCGGGCTCGAAACCCTGCGGGATCTGCCGGAACTCGAGGCGCTGGAAGATGCCGGACTGCTGAAGCCAACGGCAGACCTCGCGCTGGATCTGCCGATCGTGAGCGAGGACGGATGATCGCTCCTGCCCGCGTTAAGATACGTGATCGGTTCGGGGGATGCCTCATGCTGCGGGACGACGAGTGACAAAACCTCTGAAACATCGAGATCGCTAAGAAGGTTTGGAACGGCTCTGATGATGTGACCGCCCCCCCGACGGCATCGATGTGCCAGGGTGGGTCTGCGAGGATCCACAGA
>JACSRN010000193.1 GCA_014879735.1 Paracoccaceae bacterium | reverse complement strand
TCTCCGCAGTCGCACTCGCCGCAACCGGCTTGTTCTGGTTATGACGCGAGAACGAGTCCTGACCCTAGAGGATTGCAGACAAGGTTTTGGTTGATGGCTTGCCTCCAAAGTAGACGCCCGAGCAGTCGTTTTCGACCGGCGCTGCCGCGGACCCGACAGTCATGGACAAGCGCGGTGATAGGAACTGAGTCCTTGCGGGCAAGTCCTCTGTGGTTGTCTGTGCGTGCACCGTGCTGTGCCAACTATCCGACGTGCCCAGACTGCGAAGATGCCTAGCTTGTCGAACGCAGCGGCAGCTTCGGCAAGTTCGTTGGCTGCGTCCGCTATCCAACCTGCACTGGGAAGGCTAAGATATCGAACGGCGATCAGATCGCCATTGCAAAGCCGCACCGCCGGAAAAAGGGTTTGAGACGGCAGCTTAGTAGTCCGTCTCCACATACACCCCCGAGCAGTCATAAGCGACTGCTGCCGCCGTTGCCCCGTTGTTCATAAACAGCCGGGGTGACAGGAACTGCGTGTTGGTAGGTAGGTCGGCAGTGATCTCCTGCTCGAATACCGCGCTAGAAACCTCGTCGACCGCCCGAACCCGGACTGAGCCGCCATTCGGGGGAGCGGCGATGAACAGGGTCAACACCCCACCTGTCGCGATGCTGAAGGATGCGCCCATATCGGTCAGCGTCGGCGCGCCGGCGCCGTCGTTTGCGACTAGCTGCCAGCGGGTGTGGGTGCCGCGCTGGAAGCCGATGCCGATGCAGTTGATGGCCGTGGCCAGCGTCAGTGTGGTGGCCAGCGCGGCGATGGAACCGTAGAGGCCAAAGAAGCCCATGCCCGTCGCCTGCAGCGTCGTAAGCGAAATCCGCGCCACGAAGGTCCAGCCGCCCAATCCCGCCGCATTCCCACGCCAGCAGGCCCAGCCTGCGGATCGCTGTTCTGCGGCCGAATCCACCACCGCCCCCGAAGTCAGACGCCAGCGCCGCATGCTGGCGGCCAGGTTCGTTGCAGCCAGCGTGGGAGTGGACACGGTGCCGACCGAGGTGATCGGCAGGCCTTCTGTCGTGATCGTGGTGGTGACAGATGGCGACCAGTTGGCGATCCGGTTGACACCGAAAGCGGTTGCAAGGGGAAGTCTCGACCGGAGGGGCGCATCACGTCGATCCACGGGGCCCCCGCTCGGTTGCGGGCATACACGGCCGCCTTGCCAGTAGGCGGAGGGGTTGGCGCGGCACTGAGCCCCGGCAGGATTGTCGGCTGTGGCAGTTCTACTTGGCCGCTGGTGCGGTCGATCCTGATGGCATCGAAGAAGGTCGAGCCATCCGGGCTGACCTTGAAGCCGAAATCGTCGTTGCCCAAGAGGCCGATCAGCGCCCGGGCCGAAAACCCGGTCTTGAAGGCGAAAGCTGCATCGTTTCCGGCGGCCGCCTTGTTGACGGTGGCCTCGATCCCGGCCCCTGCGTTGTTGAACAGGAGCGCCGGGGCGTTGACTGACACACGATTGTAGCTGTCGGCCGTCGCCCCGCCGAGGCCCAGCAGTTGGGCGGTCAGGTTGGCCTGGGGCATGCCGACCTGTGTCACGGCATTGGCGAAGGTGACCGTGGGGGTATTCACCACGGTCGTGCCCCCGGCCCCTGCCGTGGCCGAGCCGATGTTGACGACCGTGGTCGATCCGGATGCGCCGCCGGTGCCGAGGTTCACGGTCTTGGTGACACCGGTCGTCGTCACCCCGGTGCCCATGCCGTAGGTGGCGGTCGTCGTCGCCGTGCCGATGCTGGCCGAGGCCGCCGACACCGTGACGGTGCCTGAGGCGGTCAGCGTGCCGGAGAAGGTCTTGTTGCCGGTGAAGGTCTGGGTGCCTGCGAGGATCGCCAACTCGCTGGAGGTGTTGGGCAATATGAAGGTCCGGGTCGTGCCGGTGGTGATCCCTGACAGCGAAAACAGCGCCTTCTTCGTCGGATCGGCGTCGTTGACGAGGCTGAAGATCGCGTCAGACACATCCTGCGGCACGCCGACCGGGTCCCAGGCACTTCCATTCCAGACAACAAAGGCCTGCTCGGCCGCGATCCAGACCAGCCAGCCTTGCCGCGGCACGAGGCGCATCCAGACGCCATCGATCCAGAAGGCCACATTCAGATCCCACCCGGCCCAGAGCCCGGTCGCGCCCGAGGCCACGAGATGCCGATCGCCATCGACGGGGCTGGCTGGCGGCGTGGTGCGCGTGCGGTTGAGGACTGACAGCTGTACCATTGCGTCCAGAAGGCGCAGGGCCTCGTTGTGGATGACATGCTTCTGGGCTTGGGCCGCCAGAAGATACGGCAGACCAAGATGGGTGGAGGTATCGGACATGGGGCGCGGGCCTTCAGAACTGGAGGGTGACAGCAGCGGGATCGCCGCGACCGAGGCGGTTCGAGAGCTGATAGATGCGGATGGCCAGTGTCTGGCCGGCACCTAGCGGCGCGCCCCAGTCGGCGGTCTGCTGGGCGGCGGTGTAGAGGACGGAGGTCGTGCTGCTGGTCAGCGTCCGCTTGAGGACAGCCCCGTCGAGGATCTGGACGTCGTAGCTTTCCAGGTCTTCGGCCAGCGGCACCTCGACCTGTTCCCAGGCATCGGCGACCAGCGCGCGGGATCGCCTTGTCCAGCGGATCGCAAGATCACCCGGACTGCGCGCCGTGCGCCACGGCTGCGCGACATGCACCGGGGCGAAGGGCACAAGGCCGCGACCGGCTGGCGTGAAGGCGAGCGCGGTGTAGCTGGCGTCATTGACCTGACCTGCGCCGGGATTTTTCCTCCATCTGCGACTAGAGTCCGCCCCAAGGAAGGGACGGACAATGAAG
>JACSRN010000003.1 GCA_014879735.1 Paracoccaceae bacterium | reverse complement strand
GTCAAGGTGCTGCGCCCGGACGCCGATGCCATTGCCGGCCGTTGAGCCTGCGGCGCCGTCGCGCTATCACCCTGGTCATGAGCCATGACTTCGCCCGCCAGCGCCGCGAGACCTTCGATACCTTTCGTCAGTCGAAAGGGGTGTCGCTACCCGAACGCGCGGTGATCGATCTTGCCTTCTTCATCGAGGAAACGGATGCCGACTGGGCGGCGTTTGAGCGCGACCTGCGGACCCGGGGCTTTCGCACGAAACGGCTGAAGGATGGCGAGACGCTGATCGCCTCGATCGGGCCGGTGCCGGTGACGGCCGAGGAGATCTGGCGCTGGGAAGAGCTGGCGACCGGCATCGCGCTGAAGCACGACTTCTATCCCGACGGCTGGGAACTCGATCTCTGACCCCGCCGGGATCGCGGCGGGATCCGCTGCAATTCGCTTGCCGGCAGGTTTCCGCCCATATCGATCACGACAATCTTGCATATCTGTCATGATTGGTGAATTTGGCAGCGCCCCCGCCAAGGGCCAAAGAATGCCAGACGGAACAAATTCCGGGGGACAGATGAAGATCGCTGGGACCATGGCCGCGCTGCGGCGGCTGACTGTTGTGTGCCTGCTGCCGTTCGTGGCGGCTTGTGCGGCCACCAAGCCCGAATTGATGTCGATTTCCAGCTCTGGCCTCGATCCTGCGCGCGCGAAGATGGCCTTCGTCGAAGTGCAGCAGAAGAAGGCAAAGGGCCAGCGCGTCTGGTGCGTGCCCTTCGCCCGCACCATGAGCGGCGTGAACATCCGCGGTAATGCCGGCACCTGGTGGGGGCAGGCCGCGGGAAGCTACGGTCGTGGGCAGGAACCGGAGGTCGGTTCGGTCATGGCCTTCGCCTCGACCCGCAAGATGCCGATGGGCCATGTCGCCGTGGTGTCGGGCGTGGTTTCCCCGCGCGAGATCCTGATCGACCACGCCAACTGGCACCGCAACCAGGTGTCGCTGAAGATGAAGGTGGTCGACGTGTCGGACAAGAACGACTGGTCGCGCGTCCGGGTGGAGAGCAATCCCGGCACGCTGGGCGGCGTCTATCCGATCAACGGCTTTATCTATCCGGGTCGGGCCGGCTGAACCGGCCGACCCGGGCCGGGCATCATCGCGCGGCGACGGCGCGACCGTAAAAGCCCAACTGGTCCTTTGCCGTCATGACGACGCCGGGCCGGTCGAAGAAGGCGAAGATTGCCACCATGCGCGGGCGTTCGCCCCGGACGGGAACCACGCGGTGCAGCGTGTCGACGCCGCGAAACACGTTCAGCGCGCCTTCGTTCAGCCGTACCTTCCTGACTTCGGGGTCCGTGCCCTGCAGAACGGCGGCGACACCCGCGAAGTTCGGTGTGTCGGGGCTGCGCAGATCCTTGCGATACTCCAGCTCGCCCCCCTCTTCGGGCGCCTGCAGCAGGATGGTGGTGGTGAATTCCGAACGATCGAAATGCCAGTTCAGTGCCTCGCCGGCATGGCTGGCCTGTACGTTTACCCGCGCCATCGCATCGTCCATCGTGTAAAGCGCCGGTTTCGACATGCTGGCGGCGAGGAAAGCCGCAAAGTCCGGCCAGTCATATAGCGCAAGCACCGGGTTTCCGGCCAACTGGTCGGCGCAAAGGGTGTGGTTCACCGTCTCGACCTTCTTCAATGCCGGATGATCGTCGGCCAGCCCCTCCACCTGGTCGCGGAAATAGATGTTGTGCCAGCGTGCATGGCGAAAACTGTCCTGCGCCATGGTCGGCGCGGCGGCCTCGGCGGCGGCGCGGGTCGCCTCCGGTCGCAGGAAACCGGGCAGGTCGAACATGCCGTCGGCCGCCAGCCTGGCCCGGCAGCGATCGACCAGGGCGGCATATTCCGGGCTGTCGGGGCGGTCGATCGGATAGGTCTCAAGGTCGATGATCCGGTGCATGGCACTCTCCTGTCGGCGATGGTTGCAGGATCGGGTCGGTTTGCCGCCGATTCAATGGGGGCAAAACTTGGTGTGCCTAAGTTTTTCTTTCGCTGGCGGCGCGTTCCACCAGGAATGCGACCAGTTGGGCCAGATGCCGTTTGCGCGTCTTGGTTCGCGGCCAGACCAGGGCATAGGGCTGGGACAGTGGCAGGGTGAGATCCGAGAGGACGGCAAGCCTGCCCTCGGCCAGCGCGTCCCCGGCCACCAGGCGCTGCACCAGCGCCACGCCCAGCCCACGTGCGGCAAGGTCGAGCGTCAGTGCCGAGCGGTCGATCTGATAGCCCGCGCCCGGCGGCAGCGGCAGGCCGGCGGCGGCGAACCATTTGGCCCAGGTCGGCTGGGTGCCGAAATCCGGACCCCAGCCCGTATGCAGCAGATCCTCGCCCGCCACGCCGCGCAGGCCCGAGACGGCCAGCCGATCGCGGATGGCGGGGCTGGCCACCGGCAGGACATGGTCGCGCACCAGCTCGACGGCGGCATGATCGGGATAGCGGGCCGGATCATAGGCCAGCCGCAGGTCGATGTCGTATCGCGCGAAAGCCACCGGGTCCGGTTCGACCCGCAGATCGAACCGGAACTCCGGCTCTCTGGCGGCAAATTCGGCCAGTCGCGGCGCAAGCCAGGCCTCTGCCACCGATTCGATGCAGGATATCACCAGCCGTGCCCGGGTCCGCCGCTGCATCTGCGCTTCGGTGGTGTCCGAGATCAGCTGCAGCCCGGCCGCGACGCCCTCGTGCAGCGCCTGCCCGGCATCGGTCAGCAGGATGCGGTTGTTCAGCCGCAGGAAAAGCTGCTTGCCGAGGTGATCCTCGAGATTGCGGATATGCTGGCTGACAGCGGCGGCCGAGATTCCCAGTTCTGCTGACGCGGCCACATGGCTGCCCAGCCGAGCCGCCGCCTCGAAGGCGCGCAGCGCATTCAGTGGCGGCAGCGTCAGCGCCATGCCAGCACCCTTTCAGATGGCCTTCCTGCCACCGATCCAGACGGCACGGATCGCGCGGTCGTCGCCCATCATGATTGTTGGGAACAGTTCCTGCCACAGGTTTTCCGCCCGCCGGGTGGCCTGTTCGATGGCGGGGGTGGAGGCAAGGTCGACGGCGATCAGATCGGCCTCCATCCCCGGGGCAAGATTGCCGATCCGGTCCTCGACCCGCAATGCGCGGGCCGATCCCTGGGTGGCCAGCCACCACAGATGCGACGGATGCAGCGGCATGTGACGCAATTGCGCGATCTCATAGGCCGCCGCCATGGTGCGCAACATGGAAAAGGACGATCCGCCGCCGGTATCGGTGGCCAGCCCGACCCGCAGTTGCGTGGCCAGTCCCATGTCGAACAGGCCCGAGCCGATGAAGGTGTTCGAGGTCGGGCAATGGATCAGGCTGGCATCGGCCTCTATCAGCCGCGCCTTTTCACGTTCGGTCAGGTGGATCGCATGGCCGTAGACTGCGCCCTCGCGCAGCAGGTCCTGCGGCTCGTAAGTGTCGAGATAGTCGCGCGCCTGGGGATACAATTCCTTTACCCAGGCGATTTCATCGGTCTGTTCCGACAGATGCGTCTGCATCAGGCACTGGGGGTGTTCCTTCCAGAGCGCACCCAGCACCGCCATCTGCTCTGGCGTCGAGGTGGGCGAAAAACGCGGTGTGATCACATAGGACAGCCGATCGACCCCGTGCCAGCGCTCGAGCAACGCCTTCGATTCGTCATAGGCGCGCTGCACCGTGTCGAGCAGGCCTGGCGGTCCGTTCCGGTCCATGCAGGTCTTGCCGGCGAAGATGCGCATCCCGGCGCTGCGTGCGGCGGTGAAAATGGCATCCACGCTGGCGGGATGGGTGGTGGAATAGGTGCAGAAGCTGGTGGTGCCGTTCGCCGTGACAAGGCCGATGTAGCGCGCGGCGATCTCGGCCGCATAGGCGGGATCGGCAAAGCGCATTTCCTCGGGAAAGGTGTACTGGTTCAGCCAGTCGATCAACCGCTTGCCCCATGACGCGATCATCGCGGTCTGCGGATAATGGACATGGGCATCGACAAAGCCGGCTGACAGCAGGGCGCGGCCCATGTCGGTGATCGCGGCTTGCGGATGCGCCGATCGCAGTGCTGCCGCCTCGCCCACCGCGGCAATGCGACCGTCTTCGACCAGCACCGCGCCCTCGGCGATATGGCGCGCGGCCGCCTCGCCCTCGACAAAGGGACTTGCATCGAAGGACAGCACCTGCCCAAGGATCAGTTCGGCCATCACCGCCTCCTGTCTGTTTGCGGACCTCAGCATAAAGGGTCGCCTGTGAAAGGGAATTCGCCGCTTTCCCCTGTTTTGCTGAAACTGCTTTCGCTAAGGTTGCTGCAATCACTGGGGGTGGGCGTGCGGGAAACCGAAGCGGAACGCGATCAGGAAGAGATTGCGCTTGAGCGGATGGACGCCGTTCGCGCCGCGGTCGACGTGCAGGACACGGCGGCGCTGGATGCACTGCTTGATCCTTTGCATGCGGCTGACATCGCCGACCTTCTGGAACAGATCTCGCCTTCCGAGCGCGCCGACCTTCTGGCGCTCTGGCATGGCGGCATCGATGGCGACGTGCTGTCGGAAATCGACGATTCGATCCGCGAAGAGGTGATCGAGGCGCTGCCCGAGGCAGTGGTGGCAGAGGCGGTTCGCGAACTTGAGACCGACGATGTCGTCGACATCCTGGAGGATCTGGACGAGCCGGCGCAGGAAAAGATTCTCGACGCGCTGGAAGACGCGGACCGGGCCGCCGTCGAGCAGTCGCTGGCCTATCCGGAATATTCCGCCGGTCGCCTGATGCAGCGCGAGGCGGTGATTGCTCCGGAATACTGGACCGTGGGTGAGGCGATCGATTTCCTGCGAGGCGCCGAATGGCTGCCCGACCAGTTCTACCATGTCATTCTGGTCGATCCGCGCATGCGGCCGACCGGCTATGTCACGCTGGGGCGCGTGCTGTCCTCGGGCCGTTCGGCAAGGCTGCGCGATATTGCCGAAGACAGTTTCCGCACGGTGAAAGCCACCGATTCAGAAACCGACGTGGCCTATATCTTCAATCAGTATCACCTGATTTCCTGCCCCGTTCTGGACGAAAACGGCCGGCTTGCCGGGGTGATCACCATCGATGATGCCATGAACGTGCTGGACGAAGAGCACGAGGAAGACATGCTGCGCCTGGCCGGTGTGGGCGACGACAGCTCGATCCAGGACGGCGTGCTGGAAACGGTGAAAAGCCGGATCCCCTGGCTGTTCGTGAACCTTCTGACCGCAAATCTTTCGGCCCTGGTGATCAGCCGGTTCGATACCACCATCGAGGCCATCGTGGCGCTGGCGGCGCTGATGCCGATCATCGCCTCGATGGGCGGCAATGCCGGCACCCAAAGCCTAACCGTGGCGGTCCGTGCGCTGGCGACGCGCAACCTGACCGGGGCGAACGCCCTGCGCGTGGTCCGACGCGAGGCGGCCGTGGGCGCGATCAACGGCGCCGCTTTTGCTATCTTGATGGGGGGTGTGGGGGCGCTGGTCCTTGGCATGCCGCTTCTGGGCGTGGTGCTGGCACTGGCCATGGTGATCAACCTGATCGTGGCGGCGCTGGCGGGGATCCTGGTTCCCCTGGGACTGGACCGGCTGGGGCTTGATCCGGCGCTGGCCTCGGGCACCTTCGTGACGACGATGACCGATGTCGTGGGCTTCTTCGCCTTCCTCGGGCTGGCGACTGTGATGCTGCTGTGACGGAGGCGGGGCCGATGACCAAGGACAGTGCACGCAAGGCGGCCTTTGCCCGGCGGAAAGAGGCCTATGCCCGCGGTCAGGGGCAAGCGGCCGAGCTTCTGGCCGATTTCCTGGCGCGCCATGCCGGCCGCACCCTTTCGGGCTATCTGCCGATGCGGACCGAGATCGACCCGTTGCCGGCCATGGCGGCGCATGGCGGCGTGGTTGGGGTGCCGGTCATTCCGGGCGCGGCCCGGCCGCTGAAGTTCCGCGAGTGGACGCCCGGCTCGGTCATGACCGATGGCGGCTTCGGCACGCAGATCCCGGCCGAGGGCGCCTGGGTCGAGCCCGAGGTGCTGATCGTGCCGCTTCTGGCCTTCGACGCCCGCGGCTACCGGCTGGGCTATGGCGGCGGTTTCTACGACCGCACGCTGGAGGCATTGCGCGCCCGCCGGCCCACGCTGGCCATAGGCTTTGCCTTTGCCGCGCAGGAGGTGGAGGAAGTGCCGACCGAGCCCACCGACCAGCGGCTTGACGCCATCGTGACCGAGGCAGGGGTACGGCTGTTCTGACGCCCCTCGCCGTGAGTTGATCGGGCCGCAGGAAAGCCGCACTTGCCGGCAGGCCCCCTCGGCTGCCAGAAGTTTGGGGAGCAGGAGAATTTCATGACCCCGTCCCAGATCTTTTTTACCGCGCTTTCGCTGTCCTTCCTGGTGCCGCTTCTGGGTCCCGCCGTGGCGCGGGCCGGCTGCTATGACACCACCGTCGCGGCGCTGCCGTCGAAGGCCACCTATGATTCCGGCCAGATGATCGAGGTCCTTTCGCGCGAGGGCGACCGCATGACCTATCGCCAGACCATTCTGGAAAGCGGCAAGCAGGTCGAGATGACGGTGCAGGCCGGCCTGTTCACGCTGACCGCGCTGCGCGATGGCGAGGGAGCGGTTTTCGACTGGAAGACCGCGCTGCCCGGCCTTGCCGATCTGAAGCCGGGCGCCAGCTTTCATGCCGAGGCGATCCTGACGACGCCGGGCCTGCTGCCGCCGCGGCCATTTACGACGGATGTCGAGGTGCTGGGCCAGGAAACCGTCGAGATCGACGGTTGCGCCTATTCGGCGCTGAAGGTGATGGTGAAGAACGTCGAAGGTGGCAAACCACTGGGCGACAACACGAAATGGATTCACCTGCCGTCGATGATCACGCTGAAAAGCATCGTCGCCGACCACGGGTCAAGCCGTGAACAGACGGTGACGGCGCTGGAATGATCTAGCGGGCGCGGGGGATCCGCAGTCCCAGCCGCACGCTGGCAACACGGGCAAGCGTGGTCAGCATTGCGGCGGCAACGGCGGTTTCCAGTGCGGGCCAGCCAAAACGGTCGCCCGCAACCACGACGATCGTGCCAAGGATGGCAGCAACCGCATAGATGTCTTCGCGCAGGATGCGCGGGGTTTCGGTGACGAGAAGGTCGCGCACCACCCCGCCGCCCACCGCGGTCAGGACGCCGATCAGGCAGGCGCTGGCCGGACCCAGCCCGAACAGAAGCGCCTTCTGCGTGCCCGAGACCGCGAAGACCCCCAATCCTACGGCGTCGAGCAGCATCACCGGCTTGTTCAGCCGCTCGATCCGGCGATGCGCCAGAAAGGCGGCCAGGCCGGCGGCCAGCGCTGCCAGCAGATATCGGTGATCGCGCAGCACCGCCGCTGGCTGGTCGCCGATGGCAATGTCGCGGATGGCCCCCCCGGCCGTGGCCGCCGCCGTGGCCAGCACGATCACGCCGAACAGGTCAAGCTGCCGGCGGACTGCCAGCATGCCGCCCGACAGGCCGAAGACGAAGGTTCCGATCAGATCGAGCCAGAGCCCGATCACCGGGAGCGAGGTTTCGGGCAGCCACATGGGGATCTCCGGCCAGCATTCCGCCGAGGGATCGCACGGACAGACCGGGGGCGCAATCAGCGCGCGATCTGTTCCTGCCGCACGAACATGTTGCTCCAGGCGCGGTCGATCAACTCGGGCGTCATCTTGTAGGGGATGCCTTCGAATTCGCAGATCGCGATCATCTGGTCGATCAGGAAGGTCGGCTGATAATTCGCGAAATTCATGTCGATGGTGGGATATTTCACCTTCAGCAAATGCATCAGCGCCCCTTCGTCCAGCGGCATCCGCTTCTTGCGTGCGACCAGGGCGAAGATCTTCAGGAACAGTTCCTGCGTGGGGCCATCGATCTTGATCTTGAAGAAGATCCGGCGCAGCGCGGCGCCGTCGAAGATCTCGTTCGGGTGGAAGTTGGTGGAAAAGATCACCAGCGTATCGAAGGGCACGGTGAATTTCTCGCCCGATTGCAGCGCCAGGATGTCCCGGCCCTCTTCCAGCGGTACAATCCAGCGGTTGACGATCTTCTGCGGCGGCTCCTGCTGGCGGCCGAGGTCGTCGATGATGAAGATCCCGCCGGCCGCCTTCAGCTGCAGCGGCGCCTGATAGGTGCGCGAGATCGGATTGTAGCTCAGATCCAGCATTTCAAGCCCAAGCTCGCCGCCGGTGATGACGCTGGGCCGGTCGCAATAGACATAGCGTTGGTCGAAACGGTTCGAGGTGCGGCGCAGTTGGCTGGGGTCGTCGACCACCGTTTCGGCGGCCGAATGGACGATGGGGTCGTAGACCGAGATGACCTGCCCGGAATATTCGATGGCCCGCGGCACGTAGATCTTGTCGCCGATCGCCCTGCGGATGCCCTGGCTGATCGAGGATTTCCCGTTGCCGGGCGGGCCGTACATCAGGATTGACCGGCCCGAGGTGACTGCGGGACCCAGGTTCGCGATCAGATCCTCGGGCAGGATCAACCCGCTCATCCCGGCCACCAGCTGATCGCGCCCGAGCTTGATGTTGCGGACCGACTGGCGCTTCATCTGCTCCTGATACAGCGCCAGCGGCACCGGAACTGCGCCGCAATATTCCGACTGCGACAGTGCATCCAATGCGCGAGCCTTGCCGGAATCGGTCAGTTGGTAGCCAAGTTCGCTGCCGGCCTCGCCGCGGATATTGCCGGTCGCCTCGATCAGGCGCTGGCTGCGCGAGATGTCGATCAGTTCCTGGGTCAAAGGGACCGGCAGGCAGAGTGAGCGGGCCAGCATCGAGACAAGGTCGATGTTGGTGCGGAACATCGTTTTCAGCAGGATGTCGCGGAGCATGACGAAGCCGAGGCCGGTTTCCGTCAGGGTGCGCGGGCTGGCGGGGGGCTGCACGCCCGGCGCCACGGGTACCGGATTGACCTGCACGTTCATGACCTCTGCCCCCCGATCACCGGCTTCTGCCGCATGCCTCTGCAATGGCAGGCGAAAATGTCAGCCGTGCGGCAGGAAGGCGGCGAGAAGATAGAAGACTGGCATTGCCGCCAGCGCGAGGCCCATCGGGAACTTGCGGCTGTCCCAGCTTTTCCAGTCGGGCGTGGCCCGGCGCATCGCCGGGACGTGTTTCATCGCGCGATGCGTGACCAATGCGCCGATCGAACAGGCGGCATAGAGCGACAGGATCAGCAGCAGGTCGCCGCCGGCAAAGATGCCGGACATGGCGGCCGCGAATTTCGCATCGCCCGCGCCGAACAGCCCGAGAAGATTGCCGAGAAAGCCCGCGACAAGGACGATGGCCATGATCGCAAAGCCCCACAGCCATTGCGCCGGGGGCACCGCCAGCCAGCCAAGGCACAGCCAGATCAGCGCCATGGCAACCACCGCGGCATTGGGGATCTTCATGAACTTCATGTCCGACCACGCCACCCAAATCGCCACCGGCAGGACGAAGGGCAACAGCACTACCGCCTCGCGAAGCGTCGGCAGGACGATCTGCATGGCTCAGGTCTTCACATTGGCGTCGAGCGCGGCCAGGCTGCGGGCGGCGGCATCGAAATAGGTCGGGCTGGTGTCGATGGCCTGCTGCAGCAGGCCCTTGCCAACCGAGACGTCGCCCTGCTTGATCGCGGCCAGCCCGGCGGTATACAGCAGTTCGGCCCGTTCCCTCTGGGTCATCTCCACCACCGGCAGATCGTATTTCCGCTGTGCCGCGCGGGCGAGGACGAGGTTGTTCTTGGCGGTGAACAGCCCGGGTTCATAGGTCAGCGCCTGCACGAACAACCGTTCGGCCCCGGCAAATTCCTGGCGCGTCAGCTTGGAATATCCCCAGTTGTTCAAAACGCCCGCCGGTTTCGTGGTCAGGCCTGCGGCAATCTCGTAGAAGCTGTCGGCCTTCTTCCAGTTCTTGTCGCTGTCGGCGATCATCGCCTCCAGGCGGTAGCGATCATAGGTCTCGTGCGTCGGGGGCACCAGGTTCAGCGCGGCTTTCGCCTCGGGCCAGCGGTTGGCGCGGATCAGCGCATCGGCCAGCATCACCCGGTCGTCATCGGTGCCTTCCGGACCGGCGACCACCTTCTGCCAGACCAGCGCCGCCTCGGCGGGCTTGCCGGCCTTCACCAGGGATTTTGCCAGGCCCCGCATCAGATCGGGACGGTCGGGGTCCTTCTGCAGCGCACCCTGGAAATAGGCCACCGCCTCGTTCGGGTCGCCCACGGTCAGCATGATGTCGTTCAGGTTCGATTCGTCGATGACGTTCACGTCCTTGACGGCCCGCTGCACCTCGGCATCGCTGATGCCCCGGTTGCATCCCGCAAGAAACGCCGTGCCGGTCAGGCACAGCGCAAGCAAGACAGGGTGGCGCATTTTGCGTCCTTTTCGTTGACTGCCCGATACCTCATGGCGCCGTCGCTGGCCCGGCCTAGAGCTGCGTCAGAAGGACGAATTGCCCCTTGTCGCGGCGGACGAGCTTGAACGCGCCTTTTTCTTCTTGGTCTTCATCATATACCGGTGATTCGGTCCGCGCGATAGCGAGTTTCAGATTGTCCCGGATCGAGTCCGTTTCGCCACTGTCCAGCGCATAGGCCTGCTGGAACACCACCCGTGCCTCGCCGATCTTGTCCCGCTCCATAAGGACGCAGCCAAGGTTGTTCAGTGCCGGCACGAAATTCGGGTCGATCTCCAGGGCGCGGCGCAGGATCTGTTCGGCCTGGCCCAGCCGGCCGAGCGCCAGATTGGCCGAGCCGATGGCCGACAGCGTGTCGATGCTGACCCCGTCTTCGGCCGCGGCCCGCAGATAGGCCTTCAACGCGAGTTCCGGCTCTCCCGCCTCCATCAGCCGGTGGCCGACCAGCAGGCCGTCCACCGCTTCGCCGCGCGGATCGATGGCGGGGCTGCCAGCCGTGCCGGGACCGCCCGCGTTTCCGCAAGCGGCCAGGGACAGGGCCAGAAGGACCCCGGCAAAATGTCGAACCGGACGTGTGACCACTCGCTCCTCAGGGTCCCCCCATCTTGCTCATCATCAACACGATCCCATGCGCCGAAGGGGCGATCAGGATGATCAGGAGCGGCGGAACCGTGAACATCATAGTGCCAAGGGTCAGCTTCGTCGGCAAGGTGTTCGCCTTCTCCTCCGCACGCATCACCCGCTTGTCGCGCATGTCCGCGGAATAGACCCGCAAGGCATCGGCAATCGAGGTGCCGAAGGTCGCCGATTGGACCAGCGTCGTCACGAAGCTGGCGACATCGGGCACGCCCACCCGGTTGGCCATGTCCTTCAGGACCACCACCCGTTCCTTGCCGGCCTTCACCTCGTTCGAGACCAGTTCGAATTCGTCGGCCAGCGCGGGATAGCCGGAGCGGCTTTCCCGGGCGACACGGATGATCGACTGGTCGAGCGACTGGCCCGCCTCGACGCAGACAAGCATCATGTCCAGCGCGTCGGGAAAGCCCGAGATGATCTCCTGCTGGCGCTTCTCGGCACGTTTGGTGATCCAGTATTGCGGCAGGTAATAGCCCGCGACCCCGGGCAGAAGCGTATAGAGCATCATGGTCTGGGTCGGGACGTCCTGGTTTGCCGACTTGATCAGCGCCAGGATCAGCCCGATGGCCATCAGGCCGATCCCCAACACCATCTTGGCGGCGTGATACATATGCACGGCGCTCTTGTCGGGATAGCCCGCACGCAGCAGTTTCAGGCGTAGCGCCGACAGTTCCTCGGCCTTCTGCGGCTCGAGATACTGGGCGTATTTCTCCAGCCGCTCGCCCCGGGCGGCGCGGCGCAGGTTTTTCCCCGAGGAGGCGATACCCTTCGGCCGCGCCTCGGCCTTCAATTCGGCAAAGCGGTCCCGCTGCTTTCGCAGCATGACCGGCAGCGCGATCAGGATCATCAGAAGCCCGACGCCGCCCAGCACGATCAGCGGCCCGAGGGGGCCCATCGCATCGGTGAGGGTGGCCTGGATACCGGAGAGCATGCTGCGCCTCACACTTTGATGTTAACCATGATCTTCATGTAGATCACGTTGATGACGAGGAAGGCGAAGACGATCAGCGCCGTGGGGATGAAATAGGGCGTGTCCTTCACGTCGTCATAATAGTCGGGCTTGATCACGTTGATCATCACCAATGCGCCGATGGGGAAGGCGGACAGGAACATGCCCGACCATTTCGCCTCGGCGGTGATGGCGCGGACACGGCGGAACAGCTTGAACCGCGCGCGGATCACCTTGGCAAGGCCCTCCAGGATCTCGGCCAGGTTGCCGCCGGACTGCTGCTGGATCGACACCGCCACGGCAAGAAAGCGCAGGTCCTGGCTGTCCAGCCGTTCGGCAAAGGCCTTCAGGCTTTCGGCCACGTCGCGGCCATAGGCGGCCTCGTCCGAGATCACGCCAAATTCCGTGCCCAGCGGATCGGGGACTTCCTTCGACACGATGCCCACCGCGGCGGCGAAGGGATGGCCCACCCGCAGCGAGCGGACCATCAGTTCCACCGCATCGGGCAGTTGTTCTTCCAGCAGCGCCATGCGCTTCTTGGCCTTGCCATTCACCCAGAAGAACACGCCGCCGACGCCCATCACGACCGCAACCATCACGCGGACGCCGAATTCGGCATCGGTCAGGAAGGTCAGCGCGACATAGGCCACGACCGAAAGCCCGACCATGATGAGCAGCAGTTGCTGCGGCGAGAAGGCGATGTTCGCCCGCTGCGCTTTTTTCGCAAGGATCGAATACAGCGGGATCGACCGGCTCTTCAGATGCTGGTTCATCTCCTTGCGAAGCTGTTCCAGCACCTGTTCGCGGTTGCCGTTCTTTTCCAGCAGCGTCAGGCGGCGCGAAATGCGGTTGTTCAGGCTGATCGACTTGCCGAAGACGGTAAGATAGAGGCCCTCGATCAGGACCACCACCGCCAGAAAGATCAGGATGTAGATGATTGGGGCAATGCTCAACTGCATGGTGGCGGCCCTCAGACGATGGGTTCGTAGATTTGCGGCGGCAGGTCAAAGCCCCACTGCCTGAAACGCTCGGAATAGGCGCTGCGGATGCCGGTCGCGTTGAAGCGGCCGATGATCTTGCCCGAAGGTTCGACCCCAAGGCGCTCATAGCGGAACACCTCCTGCATCGAGATCACCTCGCCCTCCATGCCGGTGATTTCGGTCACGCTGACCATGCGGCGCGAGCCGTCCTGCAACCGGCTGGCCTGCACGATCAGGTTCACGGCGCTGGCAATCTGGCTGCGCACCGCCTTGAGCGGCATCTCGATCCCTGCCATGGCCACCATGTTTTCCAGGCGCGAGATGCCGTCGCGCGGGTTGTTGGCGTGGATCGTGGTCATCGAGCCGTCATGGCCGGTGTTCATGGCCTGCAGCATGTCGATCACTTCCTCGCCGCGGGTCTCGCCGACGATGATCCGGTCTGGCCGCATCCGCAGCGCATTGCGCAGACAGTCGCGCTGTGTCACCGCGCCCTTGCCCTCGACGTTCGCGGGCCGGCTTTCCATCCGGCCGACATGCATCTGCTGCAATTGCAGTTCCGCCGTGTCCTCGATCGTCAGCACCCGTTCGCTGTTGTCGATGAAGCTGGACAGCGCGTTCAGCGTGGTGGTCTTGCCCGAACCCGTACCGCCCGAGACGATGATGTTCAGCCGGGTCGAGACGGCAGCCTGCAGATAGGCCGCGATTTCCTCGGTGAAGGCGCCGAAGCGGACAAGGTCCTCGATCTTCAGCTTTTCCTTCTTGAACTTGCGGATCGAGACCAGGCTGCCGTCCACCGCCACCGGCGGCACCATGCAGTTGAAGCGGGACCCGTCGGCAAGGCGCGCGTCGCAATAGGGGTTCGATTCGTCGACCCGGCGACCCACGGCCGAGACGATCTTGTCGATGATGCGCATCAGGTGGCGTTCGTCGCGGAAGGTGACGTCGGTCAACTGCAGCTTGCCCGCCCGTTCGACAAAGACGCGGTGCGGGCCGTTCACCAGGATGTCGTTGATCGTCTCGTCCTTCAGCAGCGGCTCCAGCGGGCCCAGGCCCATCACCTCGTCATAGAGTTCCTGCACCAGCGTGCTGCGGTCGTCCTTGTTCAGTGCAACCGAGAGTTCGTCCAGCGTTTCCGAGGCGAGCGAGGAGATTTCCTGCTTCAGGCTAGCCTCTGTCGCGTGCTCCAGGGCGGATAGGTTCAGGTTCTCCAGCAGGCGCTTGTGGATCTCCAGCTTCAGTTCGGTCAGGCGACCCTTGCGCTTCTTCTCCTTGTCGGCAGAGACGGCCTCGGCCGCGGGGCGGCCGGCGGCAGGGGCAGGGACCGCGCGTGGCATTGCGACCTGCGGCCGGGCCGCTGCGGCCGGTGCGGCGGCGGCGGGCGCGGCCGGGCGGCCGCTGGCAGGGGCATTGCCGTCTTTGCGGAAGCGGCTGAACATGGCTTGGGCTCCGGCGTTCAGGCCTTGCCGGCTTCGGCGGCCTTTTGCAGGTCGTGAAGCGACTTGGCGAGTTTCTGCAGTTCCTTGCGCAGGGGATTCTTGGCTGCGCTTTCGGCAAGCGGCAGGCCGTGGTCGTTCGACTGCGTGACCTGTGCACCGCCGTCAGGCAATTGCACCTCGATGTCGATATCGAGACTTTCGGCCATGCGCTTGACCCGGCTCTTTGCCGACAGATCGGTGAATTTCGGCGCCCGATTCAGCACGAAGCGCAGCTTTTCATGCGGCAGCGCTTCGGCCTTCAGCGCCCGGACGAACCGCAGCACGTTCTGGGCCGAGCGCAGATCCAACTCGATCAGCGTGAAATAGAGATGGGCGCGGCTGAGGATCGCCTCCGTCCAGGCGACCACCGTCGTCGGCATGTCGATGACGACGAAATCGAAGTTGGCCAGCGCCATGTCGATCAGCCGGCCCAGATCCTCGCCCGAGATGATGTCGAGCGGCAGCATGTCGGAGGGTGCGGTGAAAACCTGCAGCCTTTCGCCATAGGTCTGCATCGTCTTGACCAGGCTGTCGCTGTCCTGTGCCTGGGGATCGGTCAGCACCTCGAAGACTGCCTCCTTGCGAGGCAGGTCGAGATAGGTCGCGACCGAGCCGTACTGGAAATTCAGGTCGAACAGGCAGACGCGCGGGGCGTCGCCACGCTCGACATTGGCCAGTTCCCAGGCGAGGTTGACCGCGAATGTGGAGGCGCCGGTACCGCCGGCCATCCCGTGGACGGGCAGAAGCCGGCCGTGCCGGTCGCCCC
>JACSRN010000186.1 GCA_014879735.1 Paracoccaceae bacterium | reverse complement strand
AAGATCAGGGTCGATCGCGGGGAACCTATACACGCCAACACCACGGCAACCAAGACCTTCGCCGGTCTGGTCGTCTTTCACCGAAGCGATCCTTCGCAGCACAGGGGCAAGCGGCACCACGGGACCCTGCCCGCCTGCGGTTCGGGCCAGGGCCTGATACCCCTGCATCCGGACCTGCCGGCAATATCGCGCCGCGCGCGGCGGACGGCTGCGCGATCCGTCCAGGTGCCTGCGATATCGCGACAGGCCGCCGCCACCGGGATGCCGGAGCGGTCAAGCCTTTGCTGGCCAAGCCTTCGCCGGCCGAAGCGATCTGCGCGAAAGTGATCTGCGCGAAAGCGATCGCGCGTGCGGGGCCGGTCGCGCGCGCGGGGCCGGTCGCGTCCCGGCGATATCTTCGGGCCTCTGGCGTCCTTGCCAGATCTCCGCGTGGCGGCGTCAGATCGGCAGTGCCTTCACATCCTTGACCACCTCGAGGATCACCGAGCTTTGCATTTCGCGGACGCCTGGCAACGCGACCAGCTTGCCCTGCAGCAATTGCTGATAATGCTCGATATCGCGCACGATGATCCTGAGATAGAAGTCGAAATCCCCCAGCACCAGCAGCGCGATCTGGATCTCGGGGATCTCTCGGACCGCCTTCTTGAAGGCATCCAGCAGCCCGCGGTCGTGGCCCTGCAGCTTGATGCGCAGGATCACCAGCGTATCGAAGCCGAGCATGCGGGCATCGAGAACAACCTGCTTTCCGCGAACCACCCCGGCATCCTGCAAACGTGCGATCCGGCGCGAGCATGGCGATTGCGAAAGGCCTGCCCGGCTGGCGATCTCCGTCACGGACAGGCCGCCGTCGGCCTGCATTGCTCGCAATATCCGCAGATCGGTTTCATCCAGATCCAGCATGCAATCACCCAGTCCATCAATAATTCTGGCTGAGTCATGCGCAAATGCCGGCTGATGGCAATAGAAGAAGCACGATCATGCGGCAGAGCGGGCCTATGCTGTCGCAACGCCGGGTGGATCAGCCCGGATGGCGGGGGAAGGGGTACCGATGGGGCCGGTTGCTTTGCTATCTGCGCAGCGAACGCCGATGGGCGCATTCCAGGGCGTGTTCAGCGATCTGGCGGCACCGGATCTGGGCGCCGTGGCGGCAGGGGCCGCCGTTGCCGCATCCGGTCTCGCGGCAGAGCAGATCGACGAGGCGCTGATCGGGCTGGTGCTTGGCGCGGGTGTCGGCCAGGCCCCGGCGCGCCAGGCGGTGCTGCATGCCGGCCTGCCGCAATCCATTCCCTGCACCACGATCAGCAAGGTCTGCGGATCGGGCATGAAGGCCGTCATCGACGCGGCAATGCGCATCCGCGCCGGCGACGCCCGGGCGATGCTGGCCGGCGGCATGGAAAGCATGTCCAACGCACCGCACCTGATCCCCGGATCGCGCCGGGGGCAGCGGCTGGGGCACGGACGGATGGTCGACCACATGTTCGTCGACGGACTGGAGGATGCCTATGACAAGGGCACGCTCATGGGCCAGTTCGCCGAACTCTGCGCAAGCACTTGCGGCTTCACCCGCGCCGACCAGGACGCCTGGGCCATCCGCTCGCTGGAGCGCGCGCTGGCGACGCAGGCCCGCGGCGCCTTTGATCGCGAGATCGCCCCGGTCACGGTGAAGGGGCGCAAGGGCGCGGTCGTGGTGCGCGAGGACGAACAGCCCGGCCTTGCGCAGCCGGCACGGATTCCGCTTCTCAAACCCGCCTTCCGCCCCGATGGCACCGTGACGGCGGCCAGTTCTTCCTCGATCTCGGACGGGGCGGCAGCGCTGGTGCTGGCCTCGGGCGAAATCCTGCGCGCAGAGGGGCTGATACCGCGCGCCTGGATTCGGGGCGCCGCCGCGCATGCACAGGAACCGGCGTGGTTTTCCACCGCGCCTGTCGCGGCAACGCACAAGCTGCTGGACCGGCTGGGCTGGCAGGCAGCCAGCGTGGATCTGTGGGAGGTGAACGAAGCTTTCGCAGTGGTGGCGCTGGCTTTCGCCCGTGGCCTCGGCCTGCCGGAGGACCGGGTGAACGTCAATGGCGGCGCCTGTGCGCTTGGCCATCCGATCGGCGCCTCCGGCGCGCGGATCGTCGTGACGCTTCTGCACGCGCTGGAAGAGCGCGGGCTGAAACGCGGCATCGCCTCGATCTGCATCGGCGGCGGCGAGGCGCTGTCCCTTGCCATCGAAAGAGACTGAGGCGACCGGGATGCTGACAGAAGAACAACGGATGATCCGCGATACCGCCCGCAGCTTTGCGCAACGCCGGCTGGCGCCAGGCGCCGAGGCCCGGGCAGCGGCAGGTGAAATCGAACGGGACCTGATTGCCGAAATGGCCGATCTGGGCTTTTTGGGCATGACCGTGCCCGAGGCCCAGGGCGGAACCGGCGCCGACCACGTCTCCTATGCGCTGGCGCTGATGGAAATCGCCGGTGGGGACGGTGCGGTTTCGACCGTGATGTCGGTGCACAACGCACCCTTCTGCGCGATCCTGTCGCACTTCGCCTCGCCCGACCAGCAGAAGCTTTGGCTGCACCCCGCAGCGCGTGGCGATTTCATCGGCGCCTTCGCCCTGACCGAGGCGCAGGCCGGCAGCGATGCCGCCGCCATCCGCAGCCGGGCGCTTCGCGACGGGGCGGATTATGTCCTGGATGGCAGCAAGCAGTTCATCACTTCGGCGCGGATCTGCGGCGGCCTGATCAGTTTTGCCGTCACCGACCCCGGCGCCGGAAAGAAGGGCATCACCGCCTTCTACATCCCGGCAGGCAGCCCAGGCCTGTCTGTCCAGCCAGCCGAGCGCAAGATGGGCCAGCGCGCCTCGGACACCTGCGCGCTGACCTTCGCAGGCCTGCGCCTGCCGCAAAACCACCGCATCGGCGCCGAGGGCCGGGGGCTCGCCATCGCCCTGTCCGCGCTTGAGGTCGGGCGCATCGGCATCGCCGCGCAATCGGTGGGCATGGCACAGGCCGCGCTGGAGGTGGCCGTGGCCTATGCCAAAGAGCGCACCGCCTTCGGCAGGCCCATTGCCCAGCATCAGGCGGTGGCCTTCCGATTGGCCGATATGGACATGCAGATCGAGGCGGCGCGGCAACTGGTGCTGAACGCGGCGCGATTGAAGGATGCCCGCGCCCCGTGCCTGCGCGAAGCCTCGATCGCCAAGCTTTTCGCCAGCCAGATGGCGGAGCGGGTCGTCTCGGACGCGATCCAGACATTGGGCGGCTACGGCTATCTGGCCGACTTCCCGCTGGAGCGGATCTATCGCGACGTCAGGGTCTGCCAGATCTACGAAGGCACCTCGGACGTGCAGCGCATCAACATTTCCCGCGATCTTCTGGGAGGACAGAGGGCATGAAGCTGGGCAGCGACACTGCGGCCGTGGTCACTGGCGGCGCTTCGGGGTTGGGGCGGGCGGTGGCACAGGCGCTGGCCCGCCAGCAGGTACGGACGGGCATCCTGGACATGGACGAGGCGGCCGGGGGCGCGGTGGCGGCCGAACTGGGCGGAACCTTCGCCCGCTGCGACGTGGCGGACCCTGCCTCGGTCGCGGCAGCGCTGTCGTGGCTGCGTGGTGCGCAGGGGCAGGAGCGCATCTGCATCAACTGCGCCGGGATCGCGCCCGCGCAGCGGACGCTGTCGCGTGGCGGCGCCCATGATCCGGCCGGCTTTGCCCGGGTGATCGGAATCAACCTGATCGGCAGCTTCAATGTCGCCAGCCAGTCGGCGGCAGGCATGGCAACGCTCGACCCGCTGGGCGATGACGCCGAGCGCGGCGTGATCATCAACACGGCCTCGATCGCGGCATGGGATGGCCAGATCGGCCAGGCGGCCTATGCAGCATCGAAGGCGGGCGTGGCCGGGATGACGCTGCCGATGGCACGGGATCTGGCGCGGATCGGTATCCGGGTCATGGCCATCGCACCGGGCATCTTTCAGACCGCCATGGTCTCGGGCTTTGTGCCCGAGGTGCAGGAGGCGCTGGCCCGGCATGCCCAGTTCCCGGCCCGCCTTGGCCGCCCCGAGGAATTCGCCGCCCTCGCCTGCCATATCGTCGAGAATCCGATGCTGAACGGCGAGGTGATCCGCCTTGATGCCGGCGCCCGGATGCCGCCGAGATGACAGCGAAACTCGCCTTTCCGCATCCGCCCGCCCGGCCCGACCAGCCGCCGGACTTCTCCAACATCGTGGTCCCGCCGGCAGGCAGCCTACCGGTTCCCCCCCTGGACCTGGAGGCCAGGGATGCACGCGCCCTGGCGGTTGGCCTGGTCCGCGTGCTGGACGATGCGGGCCGGGCCGTCGGTCCCTGGGCCGACGGCATTGCCGATCTGACGGGGGACGACCTTCGCCTCGGCCTGCGCGACATGCTGCGGATGCGGGCGGTCGACCGACGGATGCTGAACGCCCAGCGGCAGGGCAAGACCTCGTTCTATCTGCAATGCACCGGCGAGGAAGCCATCGGCTGCGGCTTTCAGCGCCAGCTGGAACAGGGCGACATGAATTTTCCCACCTATCGCCAGCAGACGCTGCTGATCGCGGCGGACTACCCGCTCGAGGCCTTGATGGGACAACTCTATTCGAACGAAATGGACCCGTTGCAAGGCCGCCAGTTGCCGATCATGCATTCGGCGCGCGACTACGGGTTCTTCTCGATCTCGGGCAATCTTGGCACGCAATATGTGCAGGCCGTGGGTTGGGCGATGGCCTGCGCCTTGCGCGGAAACGGCAAGATCGCGGCGGGCTGGATCGGCGATGGCGCAACCGCATCCGGCGATTTTCACAGCGCGCTGCTGTCGGCCTCGGTCTATCTGCCGCCGGTGGTGCTGAATGTCGTGAACAACCAATGGGCGATCTCGACCTATACCGGGGTCGCGGTCGGCAAGAGCGAAACCTATGCCGCGCGGGCGCTCGGCTACGGGATTCCGGCGCTGCGCGTGGACGGCAACGACTATCTGGCGGTGGTGGCCGTGTCGCGCTGGGCCGTGGCACGGGCACGGCTGGGCCATGGCCCGGTCCTGATCGAATGGTTCACCTACCGGGCGGCCGCGCATTCGACATCGGACGACCCGACCGCCTATCGCCCGAAGGACGAGGCTCTGGCCTGGCCGCTGGGCGATCCGGTCCAGCGTCTGAAGGCCCATCTGATCGCCCGCGGCGAATGGTCCGAGGCGCGCCATGTCCAGGCCGAGGCCGAGATCCTCGACGAGGTGATCGCCGTCCAGAAGACGGTCGAGGCGCATGGGACCTTTGTCGATCCGAAACCGATTTCACCGGCCGAGATCTTTCGCGGGGTCTACGCCGATCTGCCGCCGCATTTGCGGCGGCAGCGGCAGGAGATGGGGTACTGACATGGCACGGATGACCATGATCGAGGCCCTGCGCAGCGCCATGGATGTAAAGCTGGCCGACGACCCCAGCGTCATCGTCTTCGGCGAGGATGTCGGCTATTTCGGCGGGGTCTTCCGTTGCACGGCCGGGCTGCAGGCCAGCCATGGCGAGGAAAGGGTGTTCGATACCCCGATCAACGAAAGCGCGATCGTGGGCATGGCGGTGGGGATGGCCGCGCAGGGGATGCGGCCCTGCGTCGAAATCCAGTTCGCCGACTATGTCTTTCCGGCCTACGACCAGATCACCCAGGAGGCCGCGCGTCTGCGCCATCGCTCGAACGGGCAATTCACCTGCCCGCTGGTGGTGCGGATGCCGACCGGAGGCGGAATCTTCGGCGGCCAGACCCACAGCCAGAGCCCGGAAGCGCTGTTCACCCATGTCGCCGGGTTGAAGGTCGTGATCCCCTCGACCCCCCATGATGCCAAGGGGTTGCTGATCGCGGCGATCGAGGATCCCGATCCCGTCATCTTCCTGGAACCCAAGCGGATCTACAACGGCCCGTTCCGCGGCGACCATTCCGGCAAGTCGACGCCATGGTCGGCCCATCCGGCAGGAGAAGTGCCCGAGGGCCACTATGTCATCCCGCTTGGTCAGGCCGAAGTCCGGCGCGGGGGGGCGGATGTCACCGTGCTGGCCTATGGCACCATGGTCCATGTCGCAGAGGCCGCGGTGGCAGAGGCGGGGGTCGATGCCGAAATCATCGACCTGCGCAGCCTCTTGCCGCTGGATCTCGACACGATCCGCACCTCGGTCCAGAAGACCGGGCGCTGTGTCGTGGTGCATGAGGCCACGCGGACCGGCGGCTTTGGCGGGGAATTGATCGCAGAGGTGCAGGAGGCCTGCTTCTGGCACCTGCGCGCCCCCCTGATCCGTGTCGCGGGTTGGGACGCCCCCTATCCGCATGCGCAGGAATGGGACTATTTCCCCAGCCCCGCCCGCATCGCCCGCGCATTGTGCAAGGTCATGGAGGACTGAGATGGTGATCGGCCACATGAAGGTTCCCGATGTCGGCGAGGGTGTGGCCGAAGTGGAACTGGCGGAATGGCTGGTGAAACCCGGCGACGTGGTACGCGAGGACGATCCCATCGCGGCGGTGATGACCGACAAGGCCACGGTCGAAATTCCCAGTCTGTTTGCCGGCACCGTCGTCTCTCTGGGCGGCGAGATCGGGCAGACGCTGGCCGTCGGCGCGGTCCTGGTGACGATTGCGCAGACCGGCGAAGACCGTGGCGCGGCGCCAGCCAGGCACGACGATCAGGAGGTGCCCGCCCCCTTCTCCACCCCAGTCCCCGCGCCCAGCCCTGCGCCCGCCGCGGCGCCGGCATCCGCGCCGGCCGCACCGCCAGCGGCCTTGCAGGCGGCGCAGGCGGCCGCAGCCCCCCGGCCCGAAGGCCAGGCGCCGCTTGCCGCGCCCGCGGTCAGGAAGCGCGCGCGGGACGGCGGCCTGGACCTGCGGCAGGTGCGCGGCAGCGGGCCTGCCGGCCGGATCACGGATGCCGACCTGGATGCCGTCTTCGCCATGCCGCGGCAGGAGGCCCCGCCCCCGGGCGCCGGCCGGCGCGAGGGCAGCGAACAGATCCGCATCCTTGGCCTGCGCCGCAGGATTGCCGACAAGATGGCGCTGGCCAATGCCCGCATCCCCCATATCACCGTGATCGAGGAGACCGATGTCACCGCGCTTGAAGAGTTGCGCGCCACGCTCAACGCCTCTCGCGGGCAGAAACCCAAGCTGACGCTGCTGCCCTTCATCGCCGCCACGCTGTGCCGCGCCCTGGTCGACCACCCGGAAATGAACGCGCATTTCGACGATGAGGCGGGCATTGTCACCCGCCATCGGCCAGTGCATCTGGGCATTGCCACCATGACCGCGGGCGGGCTGATGGTGCCGGTCCTGCACCATGCCGAAGGGTATGGTCCCTTTGCCGCCGCGGCCGAAATCTCCCGGCTGGCCGAGGCTGCCCGCTCGGGCAAGGCCACGCGCGACGACCTGGCGGGATCGACCTTCACGGTTTCGTCGCTGGGGCCCCTGGGGGCCATCGCCACCACCCCGATCATCAACCATCCCGAGGTTGCCATCCTTGGCCTGAACAGGATCGCCACGCGCCCGATGTGGGACGGCAGCCAGTTCGTGCCGCGCCGGATGATGAACCTCTCGGCCAGCTTCGATCACCGGGTGATCGACGGCTGGGACGCGGCCCGGTTTGTCCAGCGCATCAAGGCGCTTCTGGAAACCCCCGCGCTGATTTTCATGGCGCCCGAGGCATGACCCCGCAAACCTGCCAGGTTCTGGTGATCGGCGCCGGCCCTGCCGGCTATGTCTGCGCGATCCGCGCGGCGCAGCTTGGCCTCGATACCATCGTGGTCGAGGCCGCAGCACCCGGTGGCACCTGCCTGAATGTCGGCTGCATACCCTCCAAGGCGCTGATCCATGCCGCCGGCGAATTCCACGCCGCGCGGCATTTCGCCGGGGCCAATGCCCTTGGCATCACCTGCGCGGCGCCAGGCATCGATCTCGGCCGGACCATCGCATGGAAGGACGGCATCGTCGCCCGGCTGGCAGAGGGTGTGTCCGGGCTGCTGCGCAGGGCAAAGGTGCGGGTGATCCACGGCACCGCAAGGATCGTCGATGGCAAGACCGTCGCGGTCGAGACCGCCGCCGGCCCGTTGCGCATCCAGACCGGGGATCTGGTGATCGCGACCGGCTCGCGGCCACAGGCAATCGCCGCCCTGCCCTTTGGCGGCGACATCCTGTCCTCGACCGAGGCCCTTTCGCTGACGGCGGTGCCGGCGCGCCTGGCCGTGGTCGGCGGCGGCTACATCGGGCTGGAGATCGGCACGGCCATGGCCAAGCTTGGCGCGGCGGTCACGGTGGTGGAGGCCGGGCCGCGCATCCTGCCGCATCATGACGCCGATCTGACCAGGCCCGTGGTCGCACGGCTGCGGATGCTGGGGGTCAGCCTGCTGACCGGGGCGCGGGCGCGGGGCTTTGCCGATGCGGCGCTGACCGTGTCGCTGGCAGATGGCGAACGGCAGGTTCCGGCCGACAAGGTGCTGATCGCTGCCGGTCGCGCGCCTGCCACGGGCGGCTTCGGGCTGGAGGATCTGCGCCTTGACATGGCGGGACCCTTCGTCGCGGTCGATGCGCAATGCCGCACCTCGATGCGCGGCGTCTATGCCATCGGCGACGTGACCGGCGATCCGATGCTGGCGCATCGCGCCATGGCACAGGGCGATCTGGTCGCCGAGGTCATTGCCGGTCGCAAGCTGGCCTGGGACCGGCGCGCCATGCCTGCGGTGTGCTTTACCGACCCCGAGATCGTCACGGTCGGCCTGCTGCCGGCCGAGGCGCCGGCGGCGGCAGTGACGAGCTTTCCCTTTGCCGGCAACGGCCGGGCGATGACGCGGGGGCGCGACGACGGCTTCGTGCGCATCGTCCATGACCGCGGGACCGGGCTGGTTCTGGGAATTCAGGCGGTGGGCGCGGGCGTGTCGGAACTGGCCGGGCAGTTTGCGCTGGCGGTGGAGATGGCCGCGACGCTGACCGATATTGCGGCCACGATCCATGCCCATCCGACGCTGGGCGAGACGGTGCAGGAAGCCGCGCTGAAAGGTCTCGGCCGCGCATTGCATCTGTGAGGCCAGCGAGGCCCGCGTCGATAGCTGACCCTCGCATCGCCCCGGGGGCACCTTGGCCCCATACCGGCGCTAGGCCGGGCGCGCGCGCCATCTGGCACGCGTCAAATCCGCGACCTGGCGTCCTTCCTCCCCGCCCTGTCGCGAAGCCAGCCGACCACCTCGCGGACGCCCGGGCGCGACGGATCGGCAACGGACAGGAAGAATGCCCCCGGCGCCGGAATCCGGGGACCCGGCACGAGGACGAGTTCGCCGTTCGGAAACGGGATCTCGCCGTCAAAGCTCCAGGCCAGCACCGCGCCCTGATCCCGGATCGCGGCAAGCAGCGCATCCTGGTATCGGCTGACCGACAATGCATGCGACGAAGGACGGGGCGGATCCAGCCGGGCATGGGATGCCCATTCCGCCCAGGAAATCCAGCTCCGGTTCGGGGTGTCGTATTGAATCCTGGGTGTGGTCAGCAGATCCGCCGCCGTCGCGATCCTGTGCGCCCGCAGAAAGCCGGGCGAGGCCATCGCGACGATCTCGCCTCCGAAGAGGCGGATGTCGTCCGGTCCCGGATCGGTCTGGAAGCTGATGACGATATCGGCCCCGGACAGGTTTGACAGGTCGTCCTGCGAAAGGATGCGCAGCCTGATGTCCGGGTGCCGGTCGGTGAATTCCGGCAGGATGGGCATCAGCCAGAACTGCGACATCGCGATCGACAGGGCGATGGTCAGGGGGGCATGGTCAAGGGCCTGAATCTCCCGCATCGCCCGCGCGACCGAGGCCAGGGCGGCGGATGTTGTCGCAAAAAGCTCGCCGCCGGCGGGCGTCAACTCGATATGCCGCGCCCGCCGGACAAAGAGCTTGCGCCCCAGACGCTGTTCCAGCGCTGCCACCTGTTTGCTGACCGCAGCCTGGGTCACGCCAAGCTCGTCGGCCGCACGGGTGAAACTGCCCAGCCGACCCGCCGCCTCGAAGGCAAAAAGTGTGGCCAGCGGGCCAACGTCAGCGCGAATCGAAGGCATAACCTGGGCTCATGGATTCCTTGCGGAGAAGTCGCTTCGCCGGACGGTCGGATGTCAACGGTTTCTTACCCCGGGGGTGCCGCCCCGCCTTGCCCATGGCCGCCGCCCGCAAGGGGCAATCCCTTTCCGATCCGGCAGGTTCGGTCGGGTGGACCATTTCCGGCCCCGACCGCATTTGCCGTCCGGCATCCGGGCAATCCGGCCCTGCCCGGTCGGGGGTGCGGGCGGATGGTCTAGACCGGCTCCCAGGGGAAGCTGTCCAGCCGTTCCGCGCCGGTCTGGGTGATCAGCACCTGCGTCTCGAGCTTGATGCTTTCCGACCCCTCCTCGGCGATCAGGCTTTCCACGCAGACCACCATCCCGGCTTCGAAACTGCCGCCATGGTTGAGATGGAAGTCGGGATGCAGCAGCACGATCGGCCATTCGTCGGCCATGCCGACGCCATGGATGCAGACCGGATATCTGTAGGGTCGGTATTTCTCGGGAATGCGCCAGGCCTTGTCATTGAACTCGACAAAGCTCAGCCCCGGTCGGATGAGCGCAAGATTATGCCCGATCTGGTCGAGCGCGGCCGCATAGATGCCGCGCTGCTGCGGGGTCATCCGCACATGGCCGCAGGTCCAGGACCGCGACAGGTCGGCGCAATAGCCATAGGGGCCGATCATGTCGGTATCGAACGAGATCATGTCGCCGCGCTGGACAATGTAGTCCGAGCATTCCTGAAACCACGGATTCGTGCGCGGCCCGGCCGAGAATATCTTGGTCTCCAGCCATTCCCCGCCCGAACGGGCATTCTCATAGTGCAATTCGGCCCAGATTTCGCGTTCCATCCGCCCGGGTTCCGAAATCTCGTACATCCGCGCCATTCCGGCCTCGCAGACGCGGATGGTCCAGCGCATCAATGCGATTTCGTCGGCGCTCTTGATCGCGCGGGCGCGCTCGGTCAGTTCCTGCCCCTCCACGATCTCGACGCCACGCGCCTGCAGCGCAAAGGTGCCCAGCGGTTCAAGCTTGTCGACCGCAAGGCGCAGGTTCGGCGCCTGCGCGCGCAGGATATCCACGATTTCATCGGCCCAGAGCGCGGCGCGATCCTGAACGTGTTCGCCGGTGAAGACATAGGTCCAGTTTCGTGCCGGGCGAATCTCGTCCACCGCGGGCAGGCCATGGTTCAGATGCTCGCAACCCGAGAATTCCCACATGATCCCCGGGCCTTCCGACACCACCAGGGCGTAGCGCGACGCATTGTGCGAGGTCCAGACGCCCTGGTTGGAACTGTCGAAGGCGTAGCGGATGTTCACCGGATCGTAGAGCAGGATCGCGCCACAATCGTGTTCGCGCAGTTTCTCGCGCAGCCGCGCGATGCGGTAGCGGCGCGCACGGTCCAGAACCTCCGGCCCAAGCGGGCTGCGTAACGGGCGATCCGCGCCTTCGGGGTTCAGATAGGTGCGTTTCCGGTCGTCCTTGAAGACCTGCGCCAGACTTGCGGCGGTATCTGCGGCCTGCTGCATTCGCGTTTCTCCGAGATTGGCCCGATCGTGGCACAGGGCAACCTTTCGTGACGCTACCCGAACAAGACACATGTGTCTAGTAATGGCTGGGGCCCGGCCATTCCGGCGGCCGGTGAAACGGATCAGCCTGTCGGGCGGGACAGACGATGCTGCCATCCCGGCGCCCCTCCGCTGCAGCGGCCGTTGCCCCCGGCGTTTCGCCCCCGGCTTGGCCGCGGTGCCGCCCAGGGTCATGCCCTGCGCGCGCCCTGGACCCGTTGCCGGAGGCTGCCGCGCCAACCGATCTGGCAGACCAGGCGGCCTCAGGCGCTGAACCGCGGATGTGCCGCGTGGCAACACCGGGCGTGGTGCCGATGCATGCCACCCGCCGGGGCGAAACCGGGATCCGGGCGCGCGCCGCCCTGACGGCGGGGATGCCCGGGACGGCCGGCGACAGGGGCCCGACGGCCCCGCCCCGGCCCCGCCGCAGCGATCCGCTACGGTTTCCCGGGCCGTTTGCGGTCCCGCACCAATGCGGCAAAGCTTTCGATTTCCTCGTCTGACGCTTCGCTCCCGGTGAAGCTGCGCAGATAGGCGCGCACGTAGCTCAGCCGCTGCTCGCGCGGCTCGTGCAGTTCCAGCACATAATAGCCGATCTGCATGAAATAGAGCACGCGCGCCCGGGCGAAGGCATCCTCTGCCTCATATCCATGGGCAAGAAACAGATCGCGAATGGCGTCCACCCGGGCCATGTCGGCCTCTTCCACCGCGCGATGCACCGGCGCCGATCTGCGCGCCCATGCCCGAACCGCAAAGTCGAGTTCGGGATCGAAAAGATCGTCGTCGATCCAGGCTTCGAAGATATTCAGGACGCCGCGGGTGATCGTCGGCGCTGGCCGGCGCGCGCCCTCCAGCACATAGCGGGTGTTGGTGTCGCGCCAGTGGTCCAGCAGCATGTCCAGCAACGCCTGCCGGCTTTCGAAATACCAATAGAAGCTGCCGCGGGACACGCCAAGCTTCTGGCTCAGGCTCAGAACCCGGACATGCTCCACGCCATCCGACTTGAAGGTCCTGAGCGCGAGTCCAAACCAGTCGTCACGAGTGACCTTGACATTCCCGGTCAGCGGCGGCGTCCTTGGTTTGGTTGCGGTATCCATGGCCGCAGATGATATCAAATGCGCCATCTGCGCAATCCGTTCTTGCCGCGGCCCACAGGGCCGGACGGCCGGAGCGCCGGAAGTCGAACCGGGCGAAACGGCGCAGTGCAGGCCCGGCCCCCGGCAGGCAGGCTGGGGGCCCGGCACGCCCGATGGGTCAGCCGCCGCAGCAACAGCCCCTCCAGCGCATCGCGAACAGCAGAGGCGGCACCCCGCGGCGCCAACCTCCGCTGCTGCAGGACCGGCGGCGTCAGGCCTCGATCCACCAGCGGTAGTGCTGATGCAGATGCGTCGGATGCGGTTCCACATTGTGGACGCCGGGTCGCGCGCTGCGGAAAAGTGACCGCCAGTAGGGCTGGATCACCACCCCCTCGTCCAGCATGATCCGCTCCAGCTTTGCCATGACCTCGCGGCGGGCATCGACGTCGGAAATCGCATTGGCTTCTGCCAGCAATGTATCGAATTCG
This sequence comes from Paracoccaceae bacterium, assembly GCA_014879735.1. GTDB lineage: Bacteria > Pseudomonadota > Alphaproteobacteria > Rhodobacterales > Rhodobacteraceae > Pseudogemmobacter. The sequence goes on along the minus strand of JACSRN010000186.1, from coordinate 37,754 downwards.
GCGTTGGAGAAACCCGATTCATTCCATGCAACGCCGGACTTGTAGGCCAGATTGTAGATCTGGACGCCCAGCGGGCGCATATTCCACTCCGTGGCCGAAAACGGGTATTTCGTCCAGTCGTTCCAGAAGGTGGAGCTTGGGATCACGGTGCGCCTGACCTTGATCCCGGCATCGCGCATCTGCGCCGCAACCGCGTCGCAGGTGGTGGACTGCCATTCCACATCGACGGAGATCAGCTCGAATTCGGTGTCGCCATGCCCGGCCGCATCAAGGGCCGCCTTGGCCCCGGCAGGATCGGGCGCCTCATTCACGCCGGGCGCGTATTCCGGGTGAATCGGGCAGGCATGATGGTTCTCGGCCACCCGGCCCAGCCCATTGTAGCCAAGCGTGAGAAGCACATTGTTGTCGACCGCCCGCTGAAGGGCCTTGCGGACATCGCGGTTGTCATAGGGCGCCGCGGTCTGGTTGAAGCGCACCACCATTGTCCCTGCGGTGATCACGTCCGTGGTCGTCCAGCCGAGGTCTTCGTAGACGGCGATGAAATCGCCGGTGGTATGCCATGTCGCGTCGATCTCTCCCGATCCCGCCGCGGCCATTACGGCGGCAGGATCGGTTCCGTAGTCGACATATTCGATCCGGTCGAGATAGGGCCCGCCAAGAACCTCGGTTCCCCACCAGACATGGTCGGCGTTGCGCACCAGGATGGCCTTGTCGCCAACCGCAAAGAATTCCGGAAGATACGGCCCGGTCCCGATCGGATTGGCGATGAGGTCGCCGCCGTCATAGCTGGGATGCACCATGACCGCGGGATAGTCGGCCATGTTCACGACGGTTGCGATATCGGGGACCGTGAGGTTGAGCTGCACCGTCAGCGGATCGACCACGACGATGGCGTCCTCGCGCGCCTGGTTCGTCCCCTCGACGTCGCGCAGCGCATCAAAGCGGGTCGACATCGAGTTGCCCTCAAGCGCGCCGTCGCACCAGCGGCGGATGTTATAGGCAACATCCTCGGCCGTGAAATCCTCGCCGTTGTTCCATTTCACGCCCGGACGCACCCGCAGCGTCCATTGCGTTGCATCGGCATTGGCCTCCCAGCTTTCCAGCAGCATCGGCCGCAACGACCCGTCGCGCTGATATTCCACCAGATATTCAAGCCAGCCGCCGCAGACATTGGCCATCTCGTTCCAATCCCAGATGCGGGGATCCTTCAACGCCCGCATCTCCATGTTCATGCGCAAGGTGCCGCCAGAAACCGGCGGCGCCTCCTGGGCATGTGCCGGCGCGGCGAGGCCGATCAGGCCATAGGCCGAGGGGATCGCCACGCCAAGCGCCGTGGCCCGCGTCAGGAACTCGCGGCGGGACATGGTGCCGGCCCCGACCTCGCGGGCATAGGCCGCGGCCGCGGGGTGCAAGGCTTTCCCGGAAAGAGGTGTTTCAACTGATTTCATCGCGCCCTCCCTGTTTGTGGGAAAAACCTAGGAGAGCTTGACACATATGTCTAGTTAAATCCCGCACCAACTAGACACATATGTATCGGTGTGCCAGCCTGACGGAAAAAAGGGGGAAGCCATGAAGAATCACTACCGCGTCGCGATCATCGGCGGCGGCGTCGTCGGTGCCTCGGTTGCCTATCATCTGGCGAAATTCGGCTGGACCGATATCGCCGTGCTGGAACGCGAGGTGCTGACCGCCGGATCGAGCTGGCACGCGGCGGGCGGCTTTCATGCCCTGAACGCCGACCCCAACATCGCGGCGCTGCAGGCCTATACCATCGACCTGCTGACCGAGGTGGGCCGGGAATCCGGCATCAACATCGGGATGCACATGACCGGCGGCATCTCGATCGCCTCCGCGCCCAGCCGCTGGGAATGGCTGCAATCGTCCTACCGCACCTTCCAGTCGCTGGGCATCAACGATGTCGAACTCATCGGCCCCGAGGAGATCAAGCGCCGCTGCCCGATCATCTCGACCGAGGGCATCATCGGCGGCATGTGGAGCGACCGCGAGGGCCATATCGACCCCTCGGCCGTGGTCCATGCCTATGCCCGCGCCGCCAGGAACCGCGGCGCCGACATCCTGGAACACACCAGGGTCGAGGATCTGCGGCCCCGCCCCGATGGCTGCTGGGAGGTGATCACCGACAAGGGCAGGATCATCGCCGAACATGTGGTGAATGCGGGCGGCCTCTGGGCCAAGCAGGTTGGCCGGATGGCCGGGATCGACCTGCCGGTCTCGCCGATGGAACACCACTACCTCGTCACCGAAGCGATCCCCGAACTGGTCGAGATGCAGGGGGAGATCCCGCTCATCGTCGACCTTGAGGGCTTTACCTACACGCGGCAGGAACAGAAGGGCCTGCTGCTGGGGATCTACGAACGCGACTTCAAGCACTGGCATATGGAGGGCGCGCCCTGGGACTTCGGGATCGAGCTGATCCAGGAGGACCTCGGCCGCATCGAGAACGAACTTTCACTGGGCTTCCGCCGCTTTCCCTGCCTGAACACCACCGGGATCAAGCGTTGGGTGAACGGCGCATTCACCTTCTCGCCCGACGGCAACCCGCTGGTCGGCCCGGTCCGCGGCCTGCGCAATTACTGGGTGGCCTGCGGGGTGATGGCAGGCTTCCTGCAGGGCGGCGGCGTCGGCAAGTCGCTGGCCGAATGGATGATCGAAGGCGAGCCGGAGGCCGACATCTTCGGCATGGACATCGCGCGCTACGGCGACTTTGCCTCCAACCGCGAATATATCCGCCAGACCACCGGCCAGTTCTATTCGCGCCGCTTCGTGATGAGCTATCCGAACGAACAGCTTCCCGCAGGCCGGGTGCTGAAGGCGCCGGGCGCCTATGAGGGGATGACGGCGGCGGGCTGCCGCTGGGGCGCGGGCTGGGGGCTGGAACAGCCGCTCTATTTCGCGCCCGAGGATTTTGTCGAGAACCCCTCGCTGAAACGTTCCAACGCCTTCGGGCTGATCGGGGCGGAATGCCGCGCCGCGCGGGAAAGCGCCGGGCTGCTCGATATCACCGCCTTCTCGCGCTATGAGGTCAGCGGCCCGAAGGCCGCCGAATGGCTGGACCGCACCTTCGCCTGCCGGCTGCCGCAACCCGGCCGAGCCGGCCTTGCGCCGATGCTGGGCGAAAACGGCAGGCTGAAGGGCGACCTGACGATCCTGAACTGGGGCGATGGCACCTTCTGGATCATGGGGTCCTATTACCTGCGGCAATGGCACATGCGCTGGTTCGAGGATCACGCCCTCGACGGTGCCACATTGCGTGACATCTCGGATGCCACCGGCGGCTTTGCCGTGGTCGGCCCGAATGCGCGCGCGATCCTGCAGAAGCTGACGCATCAGGACCTGTCCAATGCCGCCCTGCCCTTCATGGGATGCACGACCCTCGACCTCGGCCTGATCCGCGCGAAGGTCGCGCGCATGTCGGTGACGGGGGAACTCGGCTACGAGATCAATTGCGGGGCCTTGGAACATGCCGCGCTGCGCAGGCTGCTGCTGGAGGCAGGCGCCGGCTTTGGCATGCGCGAGATCGGCTTCAACGCGGTGCTGTCGCTGCGGCTGGAAAAGAGCTTCGGCATCTGGTCACGGGAATTCACCCAAGGCTACACGCCGGGCGAAACCGGGATGAACCGCTTCATCGCCTGGGACAAGGGCGATTTCATCGGCCGCGCCGCGGCAGAGACGGAACGCTACGCCCCGCCGGCCCGGGTCATCGTGACGCTGGAGGTCGCCGCGACCGATGCCGATGCGGCCGGTTTCGAACCCGTCTGGCAGGATGGCGCCCTCGTCGGCTTCGTCACCTCCGGCGGCTATGGCCACACCCTGGGCAAGAGCCTTGCCATGGCGATGGTGGACCGCGCCGTCGCCGCGCCGGGCACCCGGCTCAGCACCCATATCGTCGGCCAGGAAGTGGCGGCGACCGTCATCCCGCCCTCGCCCTACGACCCGAAGGGCCGGGCGTTCCGCGGCTGAGCGCCTGGCCTTGGCCCGGCAAACAGGTGCCGGGCCTTGGCCCGGCGGGGCGGACCCCGCCCTTGCCATCGCTGCAGCCGGCGGTCCATGGCCATCCGGCGCCATCCGCGCGCGACCGTTCGGGCGATCCGGTTGCAGCGACATGCGCCTGGTCCCGCGCGGCGCGACCCATAACTGCAGGTTGTGGATCGGGGGTGGTTTTGTGCGGTTGCGGCAGCCCTGCGGCGACGTAGGATCCGCTACCGTCCCCCGGCATTCCCGCGACGGGTGGGGCGATGAGGCGATGAGGCAAGAACCCATGGAGTCACAATTGTCCGAGACACCGGCAGCATCCCCCGCCCGCGCGCGCCGCCGGGGCCGCGATGGCACGGCCAAGATACTGCGCCAGCCCGATTACCGCCAGCTTCGCCACCCTTTCCCTGCGCAGACCGTCTTCTCGGAAGACGAGGTGGCCGCGATCCATGACACCGCCCTGACGGTTCTGGAACGGTTGGGCATGCGCATCCTGCTGCCCGAGGCACGCGACCTTTTCGCCGCCGCGGGGGCCCGGGTCCAGGAGGACATGGTCCTCATCGGGCGCGACATCATCGCCGCCGCCCTTGCCTCCGCACCGGGGTCATGGCGGCTTCGGGCGCCAAACCCGCGCCGGGACCAGGATTATGCCCAGGGATCAATGATCTTCATGGCCGGGGTGGGTTGCCCCAATGCCAATGACCGGGACAGGGGCCGCCGCCCCGGCTCCCTTCGCGACTATGTCGAAACCACGCAGCTCTGCCAGGCCTTCGACGTGATCCATGTCCAGGGCCCCACCGTGGAACCGCAGGACATACCCGTACATTTGCGCCACTATGCCACCATCCGCACCCAGCTTGAAAATTCCGACAAGCCCCTGTTCCTTTTTTCCCGCGGCCCGGCCCAGGTTCAGGACGGGTTCGAGATGGTGCAGACGGCACTTGGCCTTTCGGACGCCGAGTTTGCGCAGGATGTCTGGCTGACCACGATCATCAACACCAATTCCCCCAGGCTTCTGGACAACCCCATGGCCAGGGGCCTGATCGATTTTGCCCGCGCGGGTCAGATGTCCATCGTCACGCCCTTCTGTCTTGCCGGGGCCATGGCGCCGATCACGCCGGCCGGGGCGCTGGCCCTGCAGCATGCCGAGGCACTGGCCGCGATTGCCCTGACCCAGGTTGCCCGGGCCGGCGCGCCGGTCAGCTATGGCGGCTTCTCCTCCAACGCCTATATGAAAAGCGGCGCGCCTGCCTTTGGCACGCCCGAGCATCTCAAGATGCAGATCGGCGGCGGCCAGCTTGCCCGCCACATCGGCCTGCCCTGGCGCACCGCCTCGGGATCCGCCTCCAATGCGCCGGACATGCAGGCCGCGCTGGAAACCACCATGGGCCTTTGGGGCGCCTCGCTGGCCCATGGCACGCTGATCGTCCACACCGCGGGGTGGCTGGAGGGCGGGCTGACCTTTGGCTATGAGAAATTCATCAACGACATCGAAGGGCTGCAGATATATGCCGAGCTGTGCTCGCGGCCCTCGGGTACGCCGGCCGAAATCGGCTTTGATGCCATTGCCGAGGTCTCGCCGGGCGGGCATTTCTTTCAGACCCGGCATACGATGGAGCGCTACCAGACGGAATTCTACGCGCCGCTCGTGGCCGATCTGAACAATTTCGGCAGTTGGACCGAAGCCGGCGCCCGGACCTCGGACATGCGCGCGACCGATGTCTGGCGGTCCATCCTGCGCGACTTTGTTCCACCGGAAGGGGCGGCCGAACGTGCCGACCGCCTGATCCCGCTCATCGAGGCAAAGACCGCCGCGGGCGGCGCACAGCCGATGGATTGACCGGCTGCAGGCGGGCAGCAAATCCATCGCTGCCCGCCTGCCCGCCTCCATCCAGCGGCCCGCCCTGACGGGGGGCTACATCCGGCCCCGCAGGCCTTCCGGGTCATAGGGCGATTCCGTCACCACCCGGGCCTTGCGCATTTCGCCAAGGATCGACACCTCAAGCCCGGTTCCCGGCTGCCCCAGTTCCACCGGCAAAAGCGCCAGGGCCAGGTCATGGCCCAGCGTCCAGCTGTAGCCGCCCGAGGTGATCCGCCCGACCAGTTCGCCCCGGTGATAGACCCCCTCGTAGATCAGCGAACTTGCGCCATCGGTCTCGATCGCCAGCGTGACGGAGCGGCGCGCGATGCCGGCCTCCTTCAGCCGCACCAGCGCGTCGCGGCCGATGAAATCGCCTTTCTCCAGCCGCATGAAGCGATCAAGCCCGCTGTCCCAGGCGCTGAGTTCGGGATTCATGTCGCGATACATCGCGCGATAGGATTTCTCCAGCCGCAGGCTTTCCAGCGCGCGATTGCCGATCAGCCGCAGGCCATGCGCCTCTCCCGCTGCCAGAATCGCCTGCAGCAGACCCCGCTGGTACGGGAGGGGATGGTAGAGTTCCCAGCCGAGTTCGCCCTCGTAGTTCACCCGGAGCATCCGCACATCCGAGGCCAGCGCAACAGTGCCGGTCCGCACCGCGAAGGGCGGAAACGCTGCATTCGACAGATCGGTTTCGGTCAGGCCCTGCAGCACGTCGCGCGCCCGGGGGCCGACCAGCGTGAAGCAGCCGCGCGCTTCCGAGACATTGCGCAGGTCGACCGAGCCGTCGCGCGGCAGCAACTTGGACAGATCGTCGAAGTTCCAGCGTTCGGCGCGCGGGGTCGAGATCAGGTAGAAACTGTCCTCCGCCAGCCGGGCGACGACATATTCCGCCTGCACACCGCCCTGCGGCGTCAGGTGGTGGCTGAGGTTGGCGCGGCCGGTTTTCGGCAGGCGGTTGGCCAGCACCCAGTCGAGCCAGGCCTCGGCGCCCGGGCCGGAGACCTCGAACTTGGTCATCGGGGTCATTTCGACAAGGCCCACGGCATTGCGCACGGCCGCAACCTCCTGGCCGATATACTTGCCGTTGTCGGTCCAGCGCCAGGACGATTGGTCGCTGGCCTCGACACCCGGCGGTGCATACCAGTTGGGCATTTCCCAGCCGTTCAGCACCCCCCAGACCGCACCCCGCGCATTCAGCATATCATAGGATGGTGCGGTCTTCTGCGGCCGCGCGGCGGGCCGCTCCTCGTCGGGGAAATGCAGTTCGGCATGGGTGCCCCAGGCCTCCAGCACCTTGTGGCGGGTCCATTCCTTGTTGGCATAGCTGCCGAAGCGGCGCGGATCGAGTTCCGAAGTATCGAGGCTGTTGCCGCCCTCGACGATCCGCTCGGACAGGTAATAGCCGATGGCGCCGCCCCACAGGATGCCCCCCGGCACGCCCTCGGCCAGCCAGACGTTTTCCAGCCCCCAGGCCGGGCCCATCAGCGGCAATTCGTCCGGCGTCATCTGGAACGGCCCGCGCACGTTCGACTTGATTCCGGCGCGCGACAGCGCAGGGACCAGATGCAGCGCCTGTTCCCAATTCCAGGACACCGCGTCGAAATCCTCTTCCAGCAGATCGGCACCGAACCAGTCCGGCACGCCGTTCTCGGCGAAAAGCTTCAGGTGTTCGGTGCGCTCATAGGGGCCGAACATCAGCCCGTCGCCTTCCTCGCGCAGATAGCCCTCGTACCCTTCGTCGCGCAGGATCGGCATTTCCGGCAGGCCCTGGCGCTTGCGCTCCACGATTTCCGGCACCGCATCGGTGATCCAGTACTGGTGGATGATCGGGATCGCCGGGATCTCCAGCCCCAGCAGGGCGCCGGTCTGGCGGGCGTAATTGCCGGTGGCGCAGATCACATGTTCGCAGATGATCTCGCCCTTGTTGGTCAGGATCTTCCATTCGCCCGAGGGCAGCCGCTGGAAGCCCTTCACCTCGGTGTTGAGCTCGATCTTCGCGCCCAGGTCGCGCGCGCCCTTGGCCATGGCCATGGTCACGTCGGCAGGCGCGATATGGCCGTCATCGGGGTGGTAGAGCGCGGCCAGCATATCCGTGTTGTTTTCCAGCAGCGGCCAGAGCTTGCGCACCTCGGCCGGGCCGACCAGCTCGGCACGGATGCCCTGGCTCCCGACCACGCTCATGTAGCTCTTGTATTCGTCCAGCCGGTCCTTGGTATTGGCGATGCGAAGCTGGCCGCATTTGTGCCAGCCGACATGCTGGCCGGTCTCGGCCTCCAGCCCCTCGTAGATCTCGATGGTCTTCTGGATCATCCGGCCGACGTTGCGCGAACGCGCATAGGTCGGAATCAGCCCCGCGGCATGCCAGGTCGAGCCTGCGGTCAACTGGGTCCGCTCCAGCAGCACGACATCGGTCCAGCCGCGCTTGGCCAGGCCATAGAGAATGCCCGCACCAACACAGCCGCCGCCGATCACCACTGCCCTTGCATGGGTTTGCATCGAGTCACACTCCGTTCTCGTTTGCGCCAGACTACAACCGCTGCGGCCCGCTGTGATCTTGTCAAAAACTCCGGGCGATCATAACTTGAATTTATGCACCGGCTCCGCGCTTTCGTTCCTTCGGCGAATTATCTCTTTGCGTTCGAGGCGGCAGCCCGGCGGCGCAGTTTCACCGCCGCGGCGCGAGAGCTGAACGTGACCCAGCCGGCCGTGTCGAAGACGATCCGCCTGCTGGAGGATTCGACCGGGCTGACGCTGTTCCGGCGTGAACACAACCAGCTGGAACTGACGGCCGAGGGCGCGCGGCTCTACCGCGAGGTGCAGGAAAGTTTCGATCATCTGCACAGCGTGATCGCCGCACTGCAGCCGCAGCATGCGGGCGATCTGGTGCGGGTGTCGTTCTCTGCCGCATTCGTGCAGCTCTGGCTGTTGCCGCGGCTGCGGGATTTCCGGGCGAAACATCCCGGCGTGACACTGCGCATCGAGGAATCCAGCCGCGACGATCATGATCTGGCCGAGGAGGACATCGACCTGTCCGCCCGGCTGGGTAACGGGCGCTGGCCGGGGCTGCAGGTCTGGGATTTCGTGACCGAGGAGGTGCTTCCGGTCTGCAGCCCGGACTATGCCGCCGCACATGGGCCGCTGTCGCGCCCGGCGGATCTGACCCGCCATGCGCTGCTCAATTTCGAGGAACGGCACCGCACCCGGCTGGGCTGGCGCGAATGGCTGGAACACCATGCCGTGCCGGTGGCGCGGCTGCGCGAGGAAGTGGTCTTCACCGATGCGCTCGGCGCGATCGAGGCCGCCGTGCAGGGCGAGGGGATCGCGCTCGGCTGGCGGCATCTGGTCAGCGGCCATCTGGCCAGCGGCCAGCTTGTGGCCCCCTTGCCCGAGGTCTGGCGCTCCGGTCAGGCGATCCACCTGGTCATGCCGGCGCAAAGACCTGCCAAGCGCGGTACCGAACTGTTCCGTGACTGGCTGCTCGAACAGATGCAGGGCACGCCATCCGCCAGCGGCGCGCCCTCCCGCCCGGCGTAACCCTGCCGCTACGGGATCGGCGGCTGGCCCGGTTCGCGGCCGTGCTACCGGCCCAGACCGGCGCCCGGCTGTTGCGGAACTTTCCGGGGCGGGCATTCGGCCGGTCCCCGCGCCTCTTGGCCGTGCCGAGGCCTTGCCCGCTGTTCTCATCGCCCGGGGTGCGAACGGGTGCTGCAGGGCCGGTTTCGCGGCTTGGCCTAGGGCAGGGCCGAGCGGCGGGCCTCGTCGCCGATCTCGCGGGCGGTCTTCAACTGGGTCTCGATGAACTGCCGGGCGTGCCGCGCCAGATCGCCGCCGTCCTCCCAGAGGTTGCGCCAGATGCCGAGAATGCCGCAGAGCGGCTGGCCGACCACGGTTGAGGAGAAGGATTCGAAGACCAGCGGCCCGTCATAGCCGATCCGCACCAGCGCCGCGAACAGTCGCGGGAAATCGACGGAACCCGCACCCAGATAGCCGCGGTTCGATTCGCCCAGATGGAAATAGCCCAGATCGGCGCCGGTGGCGACGATGGCCTGGGCGGCATCCGCCTCTTCGATGTTCATGTGATAGCTGTCGAGATGCACCTTCACATTCGGCAGGCCGATGCGATGGCAGAATTCGACCGCCTGCCCCGCCGTGTTCAGCACATTGCTTTCGTAGCGGTTCACCACCTCAAGCCCGAGGGTGATGCCGTGCCGGCCGGCCTCTTCGCCGGTGCGGCGCAGCACCTCGACCGCGCCGGCGATGCCGGCAGCTGTGGGCGGTTCGCTGTATTTGCGAAAGGCGGAATGCAGGATGCCGCAGACATGGGTCGAGCCAAGCTCTGCCGCAGCGGCGACCACCTCGCGCAACCGCGCCTCTCCAGCGGCCATCCGCACCGGATCGCCGCTGGAGATATCGCAGGCTTCGTCAAGGCCAAGCGAGAGATTGGCCGAGATCCCCGCCCGCTCCAGTTCGCGCGCGGTGAAGGCGATGTCGAGCGCCTGCGGATCAGGGGCCGAGATCTCGATCAGGTCGAAGCCAAGCTCGGCCGTCCGGTTCACGGCAAGGGTGCATGAATCGCGCGTCCAGTCGCGGACCCAGACATTGGCATGCAGGCCCAGGCGGTTCGTCATGGTCGCCCCTCTCAGACCCGGGTCATGGTGCGGCGGCGCCACTGATCGAAGATCACGACGACGACGATGACCACACCCTGCGCAATGCGCTGCCAGAACGGGCTGACGTCGAGAAGGTTCAGGCCGTTGCCAAGGACGCCGATGATCGCCGCGCCGATGATCGAGCCCCAGACGCCGCCCTCGCCACCGAAGAGGTTGGTGCCGCCGATCACCACCGAGGCGATGGAGCGCAGTTCCTCGCCCTCGGCCATCAGCGCATTGGCCGAGTTCAGCCGGCCGACCAGAATGATCCCGGCGATCGCCGCCAGCAGGCCCGAGATCGCATAGGTCATGATCTTGGTCCGCGCGATGCTGATGCCGGCGGAATGCGCCGCGGCACGGTTGCCGCCCACGGCATAGATGGCGCGGCCCAGCGTGGTGAAGCGCAGCACATACCAGCCCGCAAGCGCGCAGACCAAGGCGATCAGCGCGCTGACCGGAACGCCGAAGATCTGCCCGCCGCCAAGCCAGATCAGCCATTCCGGCAATTGCCGGCCGGCATTGAACGAAGGTACGGGCAGCCCATCGGTGACAAGAAGCGCCGCGCCTCGGAAGGCTGTCATCGTGCCCAGCGTGGCGATGAAATCGGGGATCTGGAAACGCGAGATCAGCCAGCCGTTCAACCCACCTGCGACGATGCCGACGCAAAGCCCGATCAGAACCGCCAGCGGCACCGGCACATAGCCGAAATCCATCCCGAACAGCACCAGCGGCTGGGTCAGCAGCACGGCCGCGATCGAGGCGGCCAGCGCCGAGATGGCCGCGACCGACAGATCGATCCCGCCGGTCAGGATGACATAGGTCTGCCCCACCGCCAGGATGGCCACGAAGGCCGATTGCCGCGCGACGTTGGACAGATTGTCGAAGGTCAGGAAGTTTTCCGAGGCGAAGGAAAGATAAGCCATCAGCAGCACAAGCGCGATCAGCGGCCCGGCCTGGAAGATCATGCCCCGCAGCCTGGCCTTGCGGTTTTCGGCAGCCTCTGCCGCGAGATCCGGATTCTTATCCGCTGTCATGTCCGTTCCCATCCCCTTCTGAAATCCCGGTCGCCGTCCGGCGGCCTAGCTTGCGTATCGCAGGAGGTTTTCCTGTGTGATCTCTGCGCGCGGCAGTTCGGCCGAGATGCGCCCGCCGCGCAGCACCAGCACGCGATCGGCCATGCCGATCAACTCGTTCAGTTCCGAAGAGATCATCAGGATCGACGCCCCCTCCGCGACCAGGCGGCTCATCACCGCGAAGACTTCGGCCTTGGCCCCCACGTCGATGCCGCGTGTCGGCTCGTCGAAGATCAGGATGCTGGCACCACTCGACATCCAGCGGGCCAGGATCACCTTCTGCTGGTTGCCGCCGCTGTAGAAGAACAGGTTATGCGTGGTCGAGGCCGGCCGGATCCGCAGATCGGCGACATAGCGCGTGCTCTCCTCGCGCTCGCGCGGCAGGTCAAGGCGCGACAGCAGGGACTTGCCCGCCAGCCAGGACAGGCTGATGTTCGGACCGATCGGCTGCATCGGCACCAGGCTCTGCCGGCGGTCGCGCGACAAAAGGCCAAGGCCGGCCGCAATGGCATCGGCGGAACTGCGAAAGTGGACGGGCGCGCCGTTGACAGAGATCGTGCCGGCCCGCGCCGGCTGCAGCCCGAAGAGCGCGCCGGCAATCTCGGCCTGGCCTGCGCCCATCAGCCCGTAGACCCCAAGGATTTCGCCGCGGTGCAGGGTAAAGGACAGATCCTTCAGCGCATGGCCGGCGGCAAGATGCTCGGCCGCGAGTGCGGGGGAGCCCAGGGTCACGGTTCTCTTGGGGAACTGTTCGGCCAGCTGGCGACCGACCATCAGCGAAATCACGGTTTCCTCGTCGGCCTCGGCCGCGGGCAGCGTGTCGACCACGATCCCGTCGCGCAGGACCGTCACCCGGTCGGCGATCATCGGGATCTCCGACAGGTGGTGCGAAATGTAGATGATGCCGTGGCCGCGCTGCTTCAGCAGGCGGATCACGTCGAAAAGCCGGCTGCGCTCGCTGTCGGACAGGGCCGAGGTCGGCTCGTCCAGCAGCAGGATCCGCGGGCCGCGTTCCAGCGCGCGGGTGATCTCGATCAACTGCTGCTCGGCCACCTCCAGCGTGCGGACCTCGGCCGTGGGGTCGATGGCAACGCCAAGCGCCTCCAGCGCGTGGCGGGCATCGGCATGCGCCTTCTTCCAGTCGATCCGGCCGAACGCCCCCGTGGGCATGCGACCGAGAAAGATGTTCTCGGTCACGCTCAGCGCGGGAACAAGGCTCAGTTCCTGATGCACCAGCCCGATGCCAAGCTCGGTCGCAAGCGTGGGCGTCAGGCCCGACACCCGGCGCCCGGCCACCTCGATCGTGCCGCCGGTCGGCTCGTGCTCGCCGGCCAGGATCTTCATCAGCGTGGACTTGCCCGCACCGTTCTCGCCCAGCAGCACCTGCACTTCACCGGCGCGGACGTCGAGCGAGATCGACTTCAACGCCAGGACGCCGGGAAAGCGCTTCTCGATCCTGTCGAGTTTCAGAAGGATTTCGTATTCTTCCATGCCCGCACCCGTAAAAGGGGAACGACACCTGCCGTTCCCTTTCCAGACCTCGGATTGCCCTGCCGGTCAGTTGCGGCCGACAGGATCGTGTGGCCCGCGCGCTTTCGGGAGAGAAGCGGCGCGCGGACCCTGGCCGCGATGGCTCAGTTCGCCTTCTTGCAGTTGTCGTGGATCGACACCCAGTCGATCGGCTCAAGCTTCGGCTCGGGGTAGAAGTTGCGGGCATTGTCCACATAGACCGTGCGCGGGCGGATATCGAAGGTCTTCGGCACTTCGATGCCGCAGGCCAGTTCCACCGCGAACTTGGTACCGAACCAGCCCCAGTCGGCAAAGCCATGGGTCGTTTCGGCGATCATCTTGCCCTCGGCGATCCGGTCGACCGATTCCGGCGTGACGTCGTTGGTGAAGATCGCAACCTTCTTGTCACCGACATTCGCGCCATCCGCGGCGGTTTCCAGCCGGTCCTGCGAACCTGCGACGAGCATGGCGCCAAGGCCCATCTCGTTCGAGGCCGCCCAGATGAAGTCCAGCCCCTCGGGATTGGCCTGCAGGATGTCCTCGGCGCAACGGGTGCCCTTCTCGCGGTTCCAGTCACCCGAGCAGGTGCCGCCGACGATCTCGATGCCGGGGAACTGCTCCAGCACCTGGCGGAAGCCGTTCAGCCGGGCGGTCGAGAAGAAGCCGCCGGCCACGCCCTCGATGATGGCGCCGCGCGCCTTGATCGAGGCCTTCTGCTCGTCGGTCATCTTCGAGGCGAGATCTTCCCAGAACGCCAGGTCAAGATAGGTGTCGCCTGCGACCTCCACCTTGTCACCGGTGCCAAGGACGCCCGGGCCGCCGAAATAGTCGACCACCGAATAGGCGCTGACCTCGGCACCCTGGGTGTTGTCGAAGCCGATGTAGGACGAGACGTCGACGCCCTCGATCGGTTCCAGCAGGTTGACGACGATCACCGGGATTCCGGCCTCGGTCGCGCGCTTCAGCGCGGGGGTGACGGTGGCCACCTCGGCCGGCGAGACGGCGATCAGGTCGACCTTGCGCTGGATCATGTCCTCGATGATCGAGACCTGCTCGGCGAAGGCGGTCGGGCTGGTCGGCGATTTCGTCAGCACGGTGACGTTGAAGCCGTTCTTGTTGGCATCCTCGGCCGCAAGCTCGAAGAAGTCCGTGGCGGTCTTGAACACGCCAGTGATATCCGGCGGCACCCAGCCGATGGTGATGTCGATGGGCGCATCGCTTTGGGCAGCGGCCGGCCCGGCGGCCACTGCGGGCCAGAGCGCGGTTGCCGCGACCGCCGTATAGAACGGCACTTTAGCAGACCAGTTGAACATGGGTCCCCCCTTCCTCTCGGAATAATCCTCCAGTGCAGGACATGGTATCCCTTCGGCGCACATGTCGCTGCGTTTGGGGATGCTAGAGCACCGCAATTTGTAGTTCAACTACATTTTTACGGCTGCGACGACTTTCTTGTCATGGGTCCATCCAGCGGCCCTGGCCGGCATCGCCGAGGTAATTGCCTGCATTTGCGCAATGTTTCGCCAAAGGCCAGCGCACAGCACTTCAGGCCCGGCAGATAAAAATGTTTCTGAACTACGAAATCTTCCCGCGCAACGGTGTTGCGCGGATGAGGTCGGCGCGGGTCGCCCCGGCGGACGAACCGTGTTTCCCGCTCCGGCGCGGCGGCGATCCGCCGCTTGCCGGAGTTCTGCTCGCCCATCCCGCCGGCCGCTCAGCCGCCGCGACCGGGCCCGGATCGGCAGGGTCCCGAGGGCCCTACCAGCAGGTATAGCCCGCATCGGCCGCCACGACCGAACCCGTCATCAGGCTCGAGGCGTCGGAGGCGAGAAACAGCGCAACCGAGGCGATCTCGGCCGGTAGGCCCAGCCGGTGCATCGGCGTCATGTCAAGCCACTGGTCGTACATCGGCTTGTCCTCCTTGGCGAAGGTCAGCAGCGGCGTGTCGATATAGGTCGGCGCGACACAGTTCACCCGCACGCCCCGCGTCGCCCATTCCGCGGCAAGCGAGCGCGTCAGATGATGCACGCCGGCCTTGGCGGCATTGTAATGCGCCTGCTGCTGCGGCCGGTTCACGATCGATCCCGACATCGAGCCGATGGTGACGATGGATCCGCGCCCCTGCGCCAGCATGTGCTTGCCGAAAGCGCGGCACGACCGGAAGGCGCCGCTCAGATTGATGCCGATCATCCGCTCCCAGTCGGCATCCGACAGATCCTCGGCCGGCACGCCGGCATGGGCTATTCCGGCATTGGCGATCAGGATGTCGGCGGTGCGGCCGGTCGACGCCAGCCGGTCGGCCACCGCATTGATCGATTCGCTCCGCCCGATGTCGATCACGGCAGCTTCGACGCTATGGCCCTTTTCGGCCAGCGCCGCGCGGCCGGCCTCTGCCCGTTCGGCGCTGATATCGGTCAGCACCACCGCGGCGCCCGCTTCGCAGAGCGCCTCGCAGCAGGCCAGCCCGATCCCCTGCCCCGCGCCGGTGACGACCGCCACGCGCCCGGCCAGGTTGAATCTCTCAACGTACATCTTCGGTCCTTTCCGGCCGGCGTTTCCCGGCCCCTGTGCCAGAGATCAGCCGTGCTGGATGTAGACGGCCTGGGTTTCCATGTATTCGTAGAAGCCGTGCTTGCCGTCGGCCCCGCCAATCCCCGATTTCTTGCGCCCGGCGTGAAAGCCCTGATAGGCCTCGCCGTTCTCGCGGTTGATGTAGGTTTCGCCGAACTGCAGCCGGCGGGTGACGCGCATCGCCATGTTCAGGTCACGGGTGTAGAGCGAGGAGGTCAGGCCGTATTCGGTGTCATTGGCATGGCGGACCGCCTCGTCGGCATCCTCGACCACGGCAATGGGCGCCACCGGGCCGAAGATTTCCTTGCGCATGATCTCCATGTCGGGGGTGCAGCCGGTCAGCACCGTCGGTTCGTAATGATAGCCCTGCGGACGGTCGGCGCGCCGGCCGCCCAGTGCGATTTCGGCACCCGCCGTGCGCGCACGGTCGACCATTGCCTCGACCTTGCCAAGTTGCACCGCATTGACAAGGGGGCCCATGTCCAGCTCCTGCCCGGCCAGCGGGTCGCCGTAGCGCACCTCGGCCATGCGCCGGACGAATCGTTCGGTGAAGGCTTCGGCCACCGGGCGCTCGACGAAGATGCGTTCGGCACAGTTGCAGACCTGCCCGGTGTTGACGATGCGCGAGGCGCAGATCGCCTCGACCGCAAGATCGAGATCGGCATCCTTCAGCACGATGGCCGGCGCCTTGCCGCCAAGTTCGAGGTTCACCCGCGTCAGGTTCCGCGCCGCCGCCTCCATGATGGCGATTCCGGTCGGCACGCTGCCGGTAAAGCTGACCAGATCGATGCCCGGATGGCCCGACAGCGCCGCCCCGGCCGCCCGCCCGCGCCCCGACACCAGGTTGAAGACCCCCTTGGGCAACCCCACCTCGTCGGCGATCTCGGCAAAGAGAAAGGCGTTCAGCGGCGTCTCCTCACTTGGCTTGATCACGATGGTATTGCCGGCCACCAGCGCCGGCGCCAGCTTGCGCCCGATCAGATAGAAAGGAAAGTTCCACGGCAGGATGCCGGCCACCACCCCCACGGGCACGCGGTTGATATAGATCGTCTCGCCCCGACGGTCGCTGGGCAGGATTTCGCCCTCGATCCGGCGGGCCCATTCGGCCATGTAATCCATCAGCCCGGCCATGCCCAGCACCTCGCCCCGTGCCAAGGGCAACACCTTGCCCTGCTCGCGCGAGATGGTTTCGGCCAGCAGATCCACCCGCTCGCGGATTTTCGCGGCGATGGCATGGATGTAGCCCGCGCGTTCAATGGGCGGAACCTCGGCCCAGTTGGCCTGGGCCCGCCGCGCGGCCTGAACCGCGGCATCGACCAGCCCGGCCGAAGCCTCGGGGACGGCCGCGATCTCCTCGCCGGTGGCGGGGTTGGTGACGGGAATGCGCTCCGCGCTCCGGTCCTCGACAAACCGGCCGTCGATGTAATGCGTCATATGCGACATGGCGGTCCTCTTTCTGTGCCGTCCCCGCGCCTGCCGGCCCCCGGGGTGCCCGGATGATCATTCGCCGGCGCCGCCCCCTTCCGGCTTTCCATCCTGCCCACCAGCGGCGGCGAGGAAAGCAAAAAGAAGAACCCTGCGCCGGCACGATGCCGCGATTTGGCGGCGCGCGACGGATGAAGGGCAATGCCCCCCGCCCGCCGCGCGCGCCCGCACCCGGGGTGGCCCCGGGCTTTGGATGTGCACGGCGGGCCGGAACCCGCCGTGCACGGTTTACATCGCCGCTCCGGTCACTTGCCGATCGGGCAGGGACCGCCGCAGATCTTCGCAACCTCTGTCGCCAGCTGCTCTGCCGCCTCGCGCGCGGTGATCTGGCCGGCCGCCGCCGATTGCAGCGGGATCTGCATGGTATTGTAGATCTTCGCGCCGAAGGGTGTGTCGAACAGGTTCGAGCGGAAGCCCTTCATCGAATCGAAGATCGTCAGCAGCGTCGCGAAATGCCCGGTCTTCGTGCGGCTTTCGGGCGTGCCAAAGCTCGGGTCGGACAGGACGCTCATCAGCGTCGAGGTACCGCCGGCGCGCGCGAACTCCATCTGCGCCTCGTGACCACCGACATAGGCCACGAAGTCCATCGCCGCCTCCGGGTGCTGCGACGAGGCAGAGACGGCCAGCAGGAAGCCGCCGATATAGGCCTTCTTCTCGGGGGCTTCGGCCACGCCCATCCGCGCGCCCGGCACCAGGGTCTCGGTCTGCACCGCATTCGGCCACTGGTCGAGGAAGAACGAATAGGTCTGGGCAATCTGCCCGTCCTTCATCTGGTTCATCACGCCGTCATAGGTGACGGTCAGCGCGGCGGGAGGGGCGAATTTCAGCAGTTCGAGATAGTCGTTCATCGCCTTCTCGACCGCGTCGACCGGCACCGTGCCCTCGTCGGTCAGCCAGTCCGCGCCCTGCGACCACAGCACGCCCGACATTTCGTCCTGGATTTCCGGGAACGGGCCGGCCATCAGCCCCACGCCGTAGAAATCCTTGGTCAGCGGCTCGCCCTTCAGCAGGTCGCCGGTCTTGCGGGTGAAGAATTCCGCAATGTCGCGATGCTGCGCCCAGGTGGTGGGCACGCCGAGGTCATAGCCGTATTTGGCCTTGAAGGCGGCCTGTTCGGTCGGATCCTCCAGAAGATCGGCGCGGTAGATGTAGCCCGCGGTGTAGGTGTAATAGGGCAGGCCCCAGACATCGCCCTTGTACTGCGTCGTCAGCGCGGCCAGCGTCGGCGCCACGTCCTGAAGCTGATCCTGCTTGTCGGCGAAATAGTCGGTCATCGGCAGGATGAAGCCGTTCTCGGCGAACTCGGCCTTTTCCGAGGTCTCCAGCGTCACCACGTCATAGGCGCCGGTCTGGCCGACCATCTCGATGACCTGCTTGTTGTAAAGCTGCGAGTTGTCGATGTTGATCACATTGACCTTCACGCAGTGCTGCGCCTCGAATCCCGCGACCAGCGCCGCCATCGCATCGGTGTAGAAGCCGGCGATGGTCGACCAGGTGATCGGCACCCGGTCGGCGTCGACGCAATCCTGCGCCAGTGCAAGCGGTGCGGTCGATGCAAGGAGCGCCGCTCCCAGCAGGCCCGTTGTCAGCAGTCTAGCCATTTCATTCCTCCCGTTTGGTGAACCCGGGACCCCTGCCCCGGGCCTGGTTCAGCAATGCGTCGGGATATCCCCCACGCGCCCGGCGATCTGGGCCGGGTCCCGGACGGGTTGGTGCCCGCCGCAGGTTCTGGTGGTCAGGCCTCGGCACCGGCTTGCCGGAGGGCCCGCATCAGCCCTTGCCGGAAAACCGGAATGGCGTATCATATCTGACATCTCAGCATGGACAAAGGCCGGCCCGGACTGCAACCCAGGATCGGCCAGGGACACCGAGAGGAGCCGATGCAGACACTCGACCGCGGCCCTTCGCTGACTGACCGGGCGGCGCGCGAGATTCGCGACCGCATCGTCGGCGGCGGCTTCCGGGCGGGCGAATCGCTGTCCGAAATCACCCTGGCCCAGGCGCTGGGCATCTCGAAGACCCCCGTGCGCGAGGCGCTGATGGTGCTGAAGCGGCAAGGCCTGGTCGAGGTGCATCCCCAGCGCGGATCCTTCGTCTTCGACATGGATGCCGATCAGGTCCGCGCGTTGTCGGATCTGCGCGAGGTGCTGGAACTTGCCGCGCTGCGCAGGGTGATGGATGCCAACCGTGACGCGCTGGCGATGGAATGGGCAAGATTGACGGCCGACATGGGCGCCGCGCTCGCGGCGGGCGACACCGTGCTGTACCGCAGGCTGGACGGGGTCTTTCACCAGGTGCTGATCGAGCTGACCGGCAATGCCTATCTGGTCGAGGCCTACGAGCTGATCGCCTTCCGCATCCAGGCACTGCGCAGCCGACTGTCCGTCGACCCCGGGCTGAACGCCTCGTCCTTCGCCGATCACGCGCGGCTGGCCGAACTGGCGGCCCGCGATGCCGGGGACCAAGCCGCCGATCTGATGGCCCGCCACATCGCGGCCACGCTGGAATTCTACCTCGCCGCCGTAGAGGTCCGGGAAAGTACCGCGGAGCCCCCCGCCGCATCCGGCCGGGGCCGCAAGAACCGCCCCTGACGGGGCCATTCCTCGCGCAGCGTCCGGCTGAAAACAGCTGTGGCGTCGAAGCTTCATGTGACCATCCTTTAGTAGTTTTACTACATCACACCAACGCAAACGCGCAGCGCATCGGCAAACATGACGATTCTGGATAGGGTTTCCTCACCTTTTTGGCAGATTCAATAATTGACACCCGTTTGTCAAGGTAGTTAAACTACATTTCACGGGCGCCGGAGCGGGCATTCCACAGACTGCGCCGGGGCAATGCCGGGGGGGGCGAGCATGTATGCAGAGCTTTTCAGACTCGATGGCCGCACGGCCTTCGTGACCGGTGGCAGCCGCGGGATCGGGCTTGCCTGCGCCGAGGCGCTGGGCGAGGCCGGCGCGACGGTCGCCCTGTCCTCGCGCTCGCGCGACGAGGGCGAGGCGGCGGCAGCGGCGCTGCAGGGCAAGGGGATCCGGGCAATCTACCTGCCTGCCGATCTCTCGACCGAAAAGGCCGCACAAGAGGCGGTGCGCCGCGCCGCCGATGAATTGGGCGGGCTGGACATCCTAGTCAACAACGCCGGCATCGCCCGGCATTGCGACAGCCTGGCGCTGCCGCCGGAAACCTGGGACGAGGTGATCGCCACCAACCTGACCGGGCTGTTCTGGTGCTGCCGGGCCGCGCTGGAGCGCATGGTCGCCGCCGGGCGCGGCTCGATCGTGAATGTCGGCTCGATCTCCGGCTTCATCAGCAACCTGCCGCAAAACCAGGTCGCCTATAATGCCAGCAAGGCCGGCGTGCACATGCTGACGAAGTCGCTGGCCGGCGAATTCGCGCAACAGAACATCCGGATCAATGCGGTGGCCCCGGGCTACATCGAGACCGCGATGACCCGCGGCGGGCTGGACGATCCCGAATGGTCGAAGATCTGGCTCGGCATGACGCCGATGCGCCGCTCGGGCACGCCATCCGAAGTGGCGGCGGCGGTGCTGTTTCTGGCCTCGGACGCGGCCAGCTACATCACCGGGTCGGTTCTGACGATCGACGGCGGCTATACCATCCACTGACACCGCCACCACGATACGACAAGCACAGGGAGTATATCGATATGGCACGGGCATTCGGCGGGCCGAGCAAATACATCCAGCGCGCGGGCGAGATCGACCGGCTGGGCGAACATGTGGCGCCGCTGGGCAAACGTGCGCTGGTGCTGATCGACGGCGCGCTGTTCGATCGGCTGTCCGCCCGCATCGGCGAAAGCTGCGGCGCCGCGCTCGACATCCGCTTCGAACGCTTCGGCGGCGAATGTTCCACCCCCGAGATCGATCGCGTGCGCGCGATCGCGGTCGCCCACCGGGCCGATGTGCTGGTGGGTGTCGGCGGCGGCAAGACGGTGGACACGGCAAAGATCGTCGCCATCGACACCGCCGCGCGCATCGTCATCGTGCCGACCATCGCCTCGACCGACGCGCCCTGCAGCGCGGTGGCCGTGCGCTACACGCCCGAGGGCGTCTATGAGGATTCGCTGCGTCTGCCCCGCAATCCCGATGCGGTGATCGTCGATTCGGCGCTGGTGGCGGCGGCGCCCGTCCGCTTCCTTGTCGCCGGAATCGGCGATGCGCTGTCGACCTGGTTCGAAGCCCGGTCCAACATCGAATCGCGCACCGACAATTATGTCGCCGGCGGCTTTCCCGCCACCGAGGCCGGCATGGCCATCGCCCGGCACTGCCACGAGGTGCTGATGCGTGACGCGCTGAAGGCGAAGATCGCGGTCGAGGCCGGCCTGCTGACCACGGCGGTCGAGAATATCATCGAGGCGAACACGCTGCTTTCCGGGCTGGGCTTCGAGAATTGCGGCTGTTCGGCTGCGCATGGCATCCACGACGGGTTGACCGTGCTGGATGAGGTGCATGGCCATTTCCACGGCGAGAAGGTGGCCTTCGGCACGCTGTGCCTGCTGATGCTGGAAAACCGCGACCGGGCCGAGATCGAGGCGATGATCCGCTTCTGCCGCAGCCTCGGCCTGCCGACGCAGCTGGCCGATCTGGGGATTGTGAAGGACGCGCCCGCCGCGATCGAACGCGCGGCCGAGGCCGCCTGCCGCCCCGGCAACATCATCTATGCGACGCCGGTCCCGATCACCGTGGCGGGCGTGCGCGATGCGATCCTGGCGCTGGACGCCTTCTCGCGCAGCATCGCCTGACAGGAGAAACGCCGATGTCTTCCGGAAAACCGCTTGTCATGATCACCGGCGCCAGCGCCGGGATCGGGCAGGAAACCGCCCGGGTCTTCTCGGCAGCGGGCTATCCGCTGCTGCTTGTCGCGCGTCGTCCCGACCTGATCGAGGCGATGGGCCTGCCCGACACGCTGGCCGTCGCGGCCGATGTGCGCGACCGCGAGGCGCTGGCCCGGGCCATCGTGGCGGGCGAGGCGCTGTTCGGCCCGGTCGACTGCCTGATCAACAATGCCGGGATCTCGCGGCTGGCCCGGCTGGACGAGCAGGATCCCGAACAGTGGCGCGACCTGATCGACATCAACTGCATCGGCGTCCTGAACGGCATGCATGCCATAGCGCCGGGGATGAAGGAACGCCGCCACGGCACCATCATCAACGTCTCCTCCATCGCCGGCCGCAAGGTCTATCCGCATCACGACGTCTATGGCGGCACCAAGCATTTCGTCCATGCCGTCAGCGAAGGCATGCGGCAGACGATGTCGGCCTATGGGGTGCGCGTCATGGTCATCTCGCCCGGGGTGGCGAAATCCGAGATCGACAAGACCATCACCCACCACAATGCCTATGAGTTCTGGAACAAGGGGCGCCAGCAGCTTGATGGCGGCCTGGATGCCAACGATATCGCGCGGACCATGCTCTTTGCCTATCAGATGCCGCAGCATGTCAATCTGCAGGAAATGACGATCACCCATACCGGCCAGGAATTCTGAGATGAGCGACACGCCTTCCTTCGACAATCTTCTGGATTTTTCCGGCAGGAACGTGGTCGTCACCGGCGCGGCGACCGGAATCGGCCGCGCCGTGGCCGAGGCTTTCGCCGCCCGGGGCGCGCGAGTCGCACTGCTTGACCGCGACCCGGCCGTCGCACAGGTGGCGGCCGGTCTCGGGGCGCAGCACATCTCGCATGTCGTCGACGTGACCAACGAGCCGGGGGTTGTCGACGCAGTTGCGGCGGTGGCCGCGGCCCTGGGCCAGATCGACATCCTGGTGAACAATGCCGGGATCGGCCCCCTGGCCCCGGCCGAAAGCTACCCCACCGCCGATTGGGACCGGACGCTGGCGATCAACCTCAAGGGCGCCTTCCTGATGGCGCGCAGCGTTGCGCCGGCGATGCTGGAGCGCGGTTCGGGGCGGATCGTCAACATGGCCTCGCAGGCCGCCGTCATCGGCATCGAGGGCCATGTCGCCTATTGCGCCAGCAAGGCCGGCATCATCGGCATGACGAACTGCATGGCGCTGGAATGGGGGCCGCGCGGCGTCACCGTCAATGCGCTGTCGCCCACCGTGGTGGAAACCGAACTGGGCCTGACCGGCTGGGCCGGCGAAAAGGGCGACCGCGCCCGCGCCGCGATCCCGACCCGCCGCTTCGCCAAGCCCTGGGAGATCGCCGCCGCGGTCCTCTATCTTGCCAGCGGCGCCGCCGCGATGGTGAATGGCGCGAACCTGATGATCGACGGCGGCTATACCATCGTCTGATCCCCTGAAACGACAGATGCGAGGAACCACAGTGCCACAGTTGTTCGAACCCATCGGGTGTGTGGTCGATCCGGAAACGGGCACCCTGAGCAATGCGACCGGCGCCTATCAGAAGCGCTTCGGCGATCTTGCCGGCCTTTACGCGGACGAGGCCGCCTTCGCCGCCATGGCAGGCGACCTGGGCGACACCGTCGTCTACGAGGTGATGGAGTTCCGCCCGAACGAACGCGCCGGCGACCTGATCTTCGGCGTGACGCGGATGCAGCCCGGCAAGGTGGGGAGCGAATATTTCGTCACCCGCGGCCATATCCACCGCCAGTCCGACCGGCCAGAGATCTACTACGGCCAGAAGGGCCGCGGCCTGATGCTGATGGAATCGCCCGAGGGCGAGATCCGCATCGTCGAGATCGGGGTGCAGACCGTCTGCTACGTCCCGCCCTACTGGATCCACCGCTCGGTCAATACCGGCAGCGAGGATCTGGTGATGCTGTTCTGCTACCCCGCCGATTCCGGCCAGGACTACGACTGCATCGCCCGCGCCGGCGGCATGCGGGTGCGGGTGGTCGACGACGGCAAGGGCGGCTGGACCACCGTCGACAATCCGGGCTGGCGCCCGCGCGACGCCGCGACCGTGGCCGCGCTTTACGGACAGCCGAACAAGGAGAACCGTACATGACCGCCGCATTCGAGCGGGCCGCCGCGCTGGGCGTCGTTCCCGTCATCGCCATCGAGCGCGCCGCCGATGCGCTGCCGCTGGCCGATGCCCTGCTGGAAGGCGGGCTGCCCATCGCCGAGATCACCTTCCGGACCGAAGCGGCCGCCGAGGTGATCGCGGCCATGGCCGGGCAGCGGCCCGAGCTTCTGGTCGGCGCCGGCACGATCCTGACACCGCAATCGCTGGACGCCGCGGTGGACTCCGGCGCGGCTTTCGGTCTGGCCCCGGGCTTCGACGCCGATATCGTGAACCGCGCGCGGGTCATGGGATTTCCCTTCGCGCCCGGCATCATGACGCCCTCGGACCTGACCGCGGTCGCCCGCCATGGTCTTGAACTGGCCAAGTTCTTTCCCGCCAAGGCTGCCGGCGGGCCGGCGATGCTCGATGCGATCAGCGCACCCTATGCCCATCTCGGAATTCGCTTCGTGCCGACGGGCGGCGTCAGCCTCGACACCATGCAGGACTGGCTGAAACTTGGCGCAGTGGCGGCGGTCGGAGGCACCTGGATCGCCAGCCGCGCCGATATCGCCGAAGGGCGCTGGGCCGAGATCTCGGCCAAGGCCCGCGCCGCGGTGGCGCGGGCAAAAGAAATCCGGGAGGCCGGGAAATGAGCCGCTACCAGCCCGCCACGCAGCCGACCTTCTACTTCATCGGCGTGACCACGGCCAAAAGCTCGATCATGCGGGTGTTTCCGGCCTGGGCCGAATATCTGGGGCTGAAGGATGCCGTGCTGAAGGGGATCGACTTTCCGCTGCATGCCGACCCCGAGGCCTATCGCGAGGCCGTGTCCTTCATCAAGAACGACCCGCTCTCGCTTGGCGCGCTTGTCACCACGCACAAGATCGACCTGTTCAACGCCGCGCGCGATCTTTTCGACGAGATCGACCCCCTTGCCCGGCTGATGCATGAAACAAGCTGCCTGTCGAAGCGCGACGGCCGGCTGATCTGCCATGCCAAGGATCCGATTTCCTCGGGCCTTGCCATCGACGGCTTCGTCCCGCCCGGCCATTTCGCGCAGACCGGCGCCGAGGTGCTGTCGATGGGCGCCGGCGGATCGACCATCGCGATCACCTGGCATCTGATGCAGGCCAGCCGCGGCGCCGACATTCCCTCGCGCATCATCGTCACCAACCGCTCGCAACCGCGGCTGGACGAGTTGCGGCAGGTCCATGCCCAGATGGTCCTGCGCGCCCCGGTCGAATACGTGCTGACCCCGAAACCGGAACTGAACGATGCCGCCATGGCCGCGCTGAAGCCCGGGTCGCTGGTGATCAACGCCACCGGCCTTGGCAAGGATGCCCCCGGCTCGCCCATCACCGATGCCGGGATCTTTCCCGAACGCGCCATCGCCTGGGATCTGAACTATCGCGGCGATCTGGTGTTTCTCGACCAGGCCCGCCGGCAGGAGGCTGCGCGCGGGCTGCAGGTCGAGGACGGCTGGACCTATTTCATCCACGGCTGGACCCAGGTCATTGCCGAGGTGTTCCACATCGACATCCCGACCTCGGGGCCGGGCTTCGACGAATTGTCGCGCATCGCGCTGTCGGCAGCGAAGGGATAGGCCATGAAGCGCATCCTGATCACACCCCGCTCGCTGTCGCTTGCCCCTCCGCCCGAGCTTGACCCGCTGCGGCAGGCGGGCTTTGATCTGGTCTTCCCCGAACCCGGCCGGATGCCCGACGAGGCAGCGCTGCTGGCGCTGCTGCCCGGCTGTGTCGGCTGGCTTGCCGGGGTGGAGCCGGTTTCGGACCGCGTCATCGCGGCGGCGGACAGCCTGCGCGCCATCAGCCGCAACGGCACCGGCGTCGACAACCTGCCGCTGCCGCTGCTGGCAGAGCGCGGCATCCGCGTGCTTCGCGCCGAGGGTGCGAATGCGGTGGGCGTGGCGGAACTGACGGTCGGGCTGATGCTGGCCGCGCTGCGCCACATCCCCGACGAGGTGGCCGGAACCCGCGCCGGCCGCTGGCCGCGGTCGCGCGGCAAGGAGATCTCCGGGCGCAGCATCGGCATCGTCGGCTGCGGCGCCATCGGCCGGCGGGTCGCCCGCGCCGTCTCGGCCATGGGGGCAGAGATCGTGGCGCATGATCCCTTCCGCCCGGATGTCGAGGTCTACGGTCCCTTCCGCTGGGCCGGGCTGGACGAACTGTTCGCCGAGGCCGATGTCGTCACGCTGCATTGTCCGCCGCCGCCCGACGGCCGGCCGGTGGTGGATGCCGCGCGGCTGGCCATGATGCGGCCGGGCGCGATCCTGATCAACACCGCCCGCGCGGCGCTGG
The DNA here is from genome assembly GCA_014879735.1 of Paracoccaceae bacterium. Taxonomy (GTDB): domain Bacteria; phylum Pseudomonadota; class Alphaproteobacteria; order Rhodobacterales; family Rhodobacteraceae; genus Pseudogemmobacter. The sequence continues at coordinate 11,354 of JACSRN010000186.1, read as the reverse complement.
TCGACGAGGCGGCGGTGCGCGCCGCGCTGGACGCGGGGCGGCTGCAAGCCTATGCGACCGATGTCTTCGTTGACGAGCCGCCCGGCGAGGGCTCGCTTGCGGGGCACCCCCGGGTGATCGCCACCAGCCATATCGGCGGGCTGACCGACGAAAGCGTTGCCAAGGCCACCTCGATCGCGGTGGCGAACCTGCTTGCGGCGCTGGAGGAGGAGGCCGCGCCATGACGGGGCTTTCCGCCCTTCCCTTCGACGGGACGCTGGCGGCGCGGCTGGCCCGGCCGGGGGATGCAGCAGAGGGGGTTCGGCTGTGGTGGCTGGGCCAGGCCGGCTTCGTGCTGGCCATGGCCGGCTACCGGATCGTGATCGACCCCTACCTTTCCGACAGTCTGGCCGCCAAATATCGCGGCAAGCGGTTCGAGCACGACCGGATGATGCCGGCGCCGGTGACGGTTGCAGAGCTTGGGCCGGTCGATCTGGTTCTCGTCACCCATGCCCATACCGACCATATGGATGCCGAGACCCTGGCGCCGCTGGCCCGGCTCAATCCCGACTGCCGCTTCGTGGTGCCCCGCGCCGTGCGCGATGCGGCGATGGAACGGATCGGCATCGCCGCCGACCGGCTGTTCGAGGTGGATGCCGGCGACCGGATCGAGCCGCTGCCCGGCCTGACCGTCACCGCGATTCGCGCGGCACATGAGACGCTGGAACGCTCGCCCGAGGGTTGGCATCGCTTCCTCGGCTATGTCCTGCGGGCCGGCGACGTCAGCCTCTATCATTCCGGCGACACCATCCCCTTCGCGGGTCTGGTCGAGGAACTGGCGCCGCACGCGCCGGATCTGGTGCTGCTGCCGGTGAACGGCCGGCGCCCGGAACTGACCGCGGCCGGGATCGCCGGCAACCTCCACCTCGAGGAAGCCTGCCGGCTGGCCCGCGACATCGGCGCCGCCGATCTGATCGCGCACCATTACGGCATGTTCGCCTTCAACACTGCAGACCCCCGGGACATCGACGCCCGGATCGAGGCCGCTGATTGCGGCACCCGTCTCCATCGGGCAAAACTGTCGGTCGACTACCGACTGACAAAATAAAAAACCCGGGGAACGATCATGACCACCAGCGCGCTACAAGCCAGGACATTCGGCGGCAACAATATCCTGGAAGTGATCAGCCTGCGACGAGACGAGTTGCGCAAATCGGACCGCAAGGTCGCCGACCTGGTCCTGGCCGACCCCGAGCGCGTGATCAATGCCACCATCGGCGAGGCTGCCGAATGGGCCGGCGTCAGCCAGCCGACGGTGATCCGCTTCTGCACCTCGGTCGGCTGCCTGGGCTATCAGGACTTCAAGCTGCGCCTGGCACAAAGCCTTGCACTGGGCATGTCGGCCACGCATTCCGTCATCACCGCCGCCGATGCGCCCGACCGGGTCTCGGCCAAGATCTTCGACTATACGATCGCCAGCCTCGACTGGGTGCGCAATCATCTAGACCCGGTACAGGTGGGCCGCGCGGTCGACGTGCTTTCGGTGGCAAGCCGGATCGACTTTTTCGGCTTCGGCGCCTCGGGCATCGTCGCGCGCGATGCCCAGCAGAAGTTTCCGCTGTTCGGCGTGCCTTGCAGCGCCGAGACCGACGCGCATCAGCAGATCATGGTCGCCTCGATGCTGAAGCCCGGCGATGTGGCCGTCTGCATCTCGAACACCGGCAGGACGCTGGCGATCATCGAAACCGCCAAGCGCGTGCGCGAAAGCGGCGCGCTGGTCATAGGCATCATCGGCTCGGACGGGCCGCTGGTGGATTTCTGCGACATCGTGCTGAAGGCCGAGACGCTGGAGAACACCAACATCTACACGCCGACGATCTCGCGCATCGCGGCGCTGACCCTGATCGACATCCTGTCAACCAGCGTGGCGCTGCGTCGTGGCGCCGAACATGTCGAACTTTTCACCCGCATGAAGCGCAACCTCCGCTACCTCCGCACCAGCAACGAGACATTGTGATGACAACTCCCCGCCAAGCCCCGCCCGCCTCGCTGTCCGCACGCGAGCTTGCCGCCCTGATCGACATCAGCGCCGTCCAGGCCTTCCATACCGAGGCCGACGTGCGGGATCTGGCGGGGATCGCCGTCGCCGAAGGGTTCATCGCCGCCCATGCGCTGCCGAACTTCGTGCCGCTGCTGCGCGGCCTTGTGCCGGTGGACGGGCCGACGCTGGTTGGCGGGCCGGTGGGCTTTCCCTCCGGCGGCCACAGCACCCGCACCAAGATGGCAGAAGCGGTGGAACTGGCGCAGGCCGGGGCGCAGGAACTGGACATGATGATCAATGTCGGGCGGCTGAAATCCGGCGATCTGGATTATGTCCGCCGCGAGATCCGCGCCGTGGTCACGGCCATCGCGCCGGTGCCGCTGAAGGTGATCCTGGAACTGGCGCATCTGACCGATGCCGAGATTCGCACCGGCGCCGCGCTTGTCGCCGAAAGCGGGGCGGCCTTCGTCAAGACCGGCACCGGCTGGACGGCCAATGCCACCACCATCGAGCGGCTGGCAATGATCGTGGAAACCGTCGATGGCGCGGTGGAGGTGAAGGCCTCGGGCGGCATCCGTTCGCTGGATGCCATTGCCCAGATGGTGCGGCTGGGCGTCACCCGCTTTGGCATCAACACCGCGGTCGCCGTCGATCTGGTGCGCCAATGCGCGGCGCTGCCCGGTGGCCGGCTGGTCGTGTCCGGCGGGGCGGGCTGAGACGATGGCCGGTACCGTCGCGGCATTCGACCTCGGGACCGGGGGGGTCAAGGCGGCGATTTTCCGCCCCGATGGCACCTGCCTTGCCGAGGAGGTGGTCTCCTACCGGACATTCTATCCCTCGCCCTCGCGCCACGAACAGCGGCCCGAAGACTGGTGGCAGGGCGTCTGCACCAGCCTGTCGGCGCTGCTGCAAAACCCCGCGGTCGATCCCGCGGCGATCCGCGCGATAGCGCTTTCGGGCCACAGCCTGGGCTGCCTGCCGCTGGATCGCGACGGCGCCCTGCTGCAGGACAGCGTGCCGATCTGGTCGGACGGGCGCGCGGTGGCCGAGGCCGAGGACTTCTTCACCCGCATCGACCCCGACCTGTGGTACCGCACCACCGGCAACGGCTTTCCCGCGCCGCTTTATACCGTCTTCAAGGCGATGTGGCTGCGCCGCAACGCGCCAGAGGTCTTCGCGCGGACGGCGACGATCCTGGGCACCAAGGATTACATCAACCTGCGGCTGACCGGGCGGATCCTCACCGATCCCTCCTATGCCTCTGGCAGCGGGGTCTACGACCTGAAGGCCGGTCGCTATGCCGAGGGGCTGATCACCGCGGCCGGGCTTGATCCGGCGCTGTTCCCGCCCATCGTCGCCTCGACCGCGGTGATCGGCGAGGTCCTGCCCGAGATCGCCGCCCGCCTGGGCCTGCCGCCGGGGGTCAGGGTCGTCGCCGGCGGGGTCGACAACAGTTGCATGGCGCTGGGTGGCCGCACCTTCCTCGATGGCGATGCCTATGCCTCGATGGGATCGTCAAGCTGGATTACCGTCGCCTCGGGCGAGCCGCTTCTCGACACCCGCGTGCGGCCCTTCGTCTTCGCCCATGTCGTGCCGGAGATGTTCGTCTCGGCCACCTCGATCTTCTCTTCGGGCACCAGCATGAACTGGGTGGCCGACACCCTGCTGCCCGAGGTGCGCCGGACGGCCGAGGCCGCCGGCGAGAACCCGCATGACGCGCTGTTTCGGCTGGCGGCAGAGGCGCCGGCCGGGGCGCGCGGGCTGATCTTCGTGCCGACCCTGGGCGGGGGCACCAGCTTCGAGGGCGGGCCTGCGGTGCGCGGCGGCTTCGTCGGGCTTGACCTGCAGCACGGCCGGGCAGAGATCGCCCGTGCCGCGGCCGAAGGCGTGGCGCTTGGCCTGCGGGTCGCACTGGACGAATTGCGCCGGATGACGGCGATGGCGCCCGAGATCGTCATCGTCGGCGGCGGCGCGCGCAATGCGCTCTGGCGCCAGATCTTCGCCGATGTCTTCGACTGCGCCATCGTCAAGACCGGCATCGACCAGCAGGCCGCGGCCCTGGGCGCCGCAGCCCTGGCCTTTGTCGGCACCGGGCTCTGGACCGATTTCCTGCCGATCCGGGCACTGCACGTCACCGAAAGCCGCAGCGACCCGGCCGAGGCCCACCGTGCCGTCTACCGCGCCGCACTTTCCGCCTATCGCGAGGCCGCCCGCCAGCAGCAGGATCTGTCGGGCGCCCTTGCCAGCCTGAGGGAGGCTTCGACATGACGGACGAGTTGTTCCTGGCCCTCGACGTCGGCACCGGCAGCGTGCGCGCCGCGCTGATGGATACCACGGGCCGAATCGTCGAACTGGCCGCGCGCGAGCACGACCAGATCGTCCCCGAATTCGGCTGGGCCGAGCAGCGCCCGCTGGACTGGTGGGACGGCGCCTGCACCGCCATCCGCACCGTCCTGTCACGGGTCGAGGGCGCGGCGCGGCGCATCTCCATGGTTGCGGTCTGCGGCCAGATGCACGGGCTGGTCCTGCTTGACGATGCCGGGCAACTGACCCGCGACACCGCGCCGCTGTGGAACGACAAGCGCACGCTGGACCTCGTCCGCCGGTTCGAGGCCGAAAATGCGCCCGAGAGCTATCTTGCCGAAAGCGGCAACCCGCCGACGCCGGCCTGGCCGGGGTTCAAGCTGCAATGGGTGCGCGACGCCGATCCGCAGGCCTACCGGCGCAGCGCCATCGCCATCATGCCGAAGGATTACATCAACTTCCGCCTGACCGGCGAGATCGCGATGGATACCGGCGATGCCTCCTGCAGCTTCCTGATGAACCCCGCAACCCGCGCCTGGTCGCCCGAGATGATCGCCCGCATGGGGCTGGAGGCGCGGCTGCTGCCGCCGATCCGCGACCCGCTGGAAGTTTTGGGCCGGATCACCGCCGCGGCGGCAACCGCCACCGGCCTTGTCGCCGGCACGCCGGTGCTGGTTGGGGGGGCCGACTATCCCATGGCGCTGCTGGGATCGGGCGCCTGCCGGCCCGGGCTCGGATCCGACAGCACCGGAACCGGCGCCATCGTCACCATGATCGCCGAGAAGCCGCTGCTCGACCCAGAGATCTGCAATGTCGCCACGATCGAGGGGCATTGGGCACCCTTCGTCCTGCTTGAAACCGGCGGTGACGGCATGCGCTGGGCGCGGCGCGCCTTCCACGAGGGCCAGGTCAGCTATTCCGACATTGTCGAGCGCGCCGAACGGGCGCCGCCCGGATCCGAGGCGCTGCTGTTCCTGCCGTTTCTGACCGGCGAGCGCCTGGGCGCGCACCGCAATTCGCGCGCGCAGTTCTTCGGGCTCGGCGCCGGGCACGGGATCGAGCATCTGCATCGCTCGATCCTCGAAGGCATCGCCTTTGCCATGGCCCGCCACATCCGCATCATGGAGCAAAGCTCGGGCCGCCGGATGGAACGGATGATCGCCGCCGGCGGCGGCGCGCGCACGAAACTGTGGCTGAAGATCAAGGCCAGCGTCTTCGACACGCCGGTGCTGCTGCCCGAGGAGCCGGAATGCGGCCTTGTCGGTTGCGCGGCACTGGCGGCCACGGCGACGGGCCGCTTCCCGCGCGTCGCGGATGCCGCGGACAGCTATGTCCGCTATGCCGAGGAAATCGCCCCCGATCCCGCCTGGGCCGAGATCTATGCCCAGGTCCAGCCGGTCTTCGACCGGCTCTATCACCACAGCACGGCGCTCTATGACGACATGGAGAGCCTTGCCGCCCGGATCCGGCCAGCCGGCCGCCAATCCTGACACTCCACCCAACTGAGGTAGTTTCATGCAAGACGTCATCGACACGTTCCACCCCGACCTCTACGCCGGCAAGGACATCCTTGTCACCGGCGGCTCGTCCGGGATCGGGCTGGCCATCGCGCAGGGCTTTGCACGGCTTGGCGGTTCGGTCATCGCGCTCGGCAGTTCGCAGGCCAAGCTCGACGCCGCCGCCGCCGATCCCGCGAACCGCGGCATCCGCTTCGAGAAGGTCGACGTGCGCGATCCCGCGGCGATCGCCGCCTTCGGCAAGTCGCTGAAGAAGCTGGACGTGCTGATCAACTGCGCCGGCATCGCCCGCCCCGAGGCAGAGTTCGAGGACGATACCTTCATCGAGGTGATGGATGTGAACCTCAACAGCCAGATGCGCTTTGCCATGGCGGTCCTGCCGCTGCTGAAGGCTTCGCGCGGGGTGATCCTGAACACCGCCTCGATGCTCAGCTATGTCACCGATCCGCTGGTGCCGGCCTATGGCGCATCGAAGACCGGCGTCCTGGGGCTGACGCGGCATCTGGCGCATGCCTTCGGCCCCGACGGCATCCGCGTCAATGCGATCTCGCCCGGCTACCACAAGACCGACATGACCCGCGGCCTGTGGACCGACCCGGTCCCGGCCGAGAAGATTGCCCAGCATTCGGCGCTGAAACGTTGGGGCACTGTCGACGACCTGGTCGGCACGGCGCTGTTTTTTGCCTCGCCGGCGGCAGCCTTCATCACCGGAACCGATCTGCCGGTCGACGGCGGATTCGTGATCGGCGGGTTCTGAACCCCTGCGCGGGCCGCACCATGCCGGCCCGCGCCGTTTCCCCGGCGGCCGGGTCGTACCTGCTTGTCAGGACCCGGCGGAACCGGGCAAAATGGCCGCGCGGGGTGCGCGCGCGCCGGGCCTACAGGGATTCGCATGCAGATCGACCGGACATCGCCCATCCCGCTGTATTTCCAGCTGGTGGAGTTGCTGCGCGACGGAATCGAGGCCGGCCTCTACCCGCCCGGCGGCAAGCTGCCGACCGAGGCCGAGCTTTGCGCCGCGCATGACGTCTCGCGCAGCGTGGTGCGGCAGGCGCTGCAATCGCTGGCCCAGGAGCGGCTGATCGAGACAGAGCGCGGCCGCGGCGCCTTCGTGCTGGACCGCAGGGTGCCGGTCGCGCTGGTTCAACTGCTGGATCCGCTGGCCGAAAGCATGGCGCGCGCAGGATTCCGGCTGACGACGCGCATCCTGCGCCAGGAGCGGATTCGCCCCCCCGCCGCCGTCGCGGCAGAGATCGGCGAAGATGAGGCGGTGTTTCTGGAACGGCTGCGCTATGCCGATGGCGTGGTCTTCCTGCTGGTGCGCAACTACCTGCCCTTCTCGCGCTTTTCCGGCCTGCTGCAGGCGGGCGACCTGTCGGGCGTCTCGCTTTATGACCATCTTGCGCGGCATCACGATGCCGTGGCGACGACCGGCCGGCGGCAGGTCGAACTGGCGCGCATCGCCGATCCGGATATCGCGGCGCATCTGCGGCTGGATCTGCAGACCCATGTGCTGTTCAACCGCGAGGTGACGCGGGATCAGGGCGGCCGGGTGATGGAATATTACGAATCCTGGCACCACCCAGACCGCACCCGCCTGGTGATCGACCTGCAGCGCCGCTACTGAGCCGGCGGCGTCGCGATGGTGTCACGGCGGGCGGCGGGGCCGCGGCGGGCGGCACCACGGCGGCATCACACCGTCTTCAGCCCGCGATAGCTGGCACGAAACCGGGCAAGCTGCGCCTGCAGCCCCGGCGCCGGGCGCGGCACCACGGCAGGCGGCGCATCGGTGACAAAGGGAACGTCCTCGGGGCTGCGCCAATGGCCAGCCGCCAGCCCGCCCAGCCAGGCCGCGCCCAGCGTGGCGCTGCCCAGATCCTGCGCCGGCACAAGCGGCAGGCCGACGATATCGGCCAGCATCCGCTGCCAGCGCGGATCGCTGCTGCCGCCGCCGGTCAGCAGCATCCGCTCGGCGCTGACGCCGGTCTGCTGCAGCGCATCCCAGGCATCGCGCACGGCCAGCGCCACGCCTTCGAACACCGCCCGGATCATCTGCGCCCGGGTGGCGCCAAGCCGCAGGAAGGCCCAGGCCGCCGAGGCGCCAGGGTCGAGAAGCGGGGCCCGCTCGCCCGTCACATAGGGCAGGAAGACGATCTCGCCGGTCTCCGCCCCGGTCTCGAAGGCCGCGGCATACATCTCGGGCCAGGAGGCGCCCAGCACGCCCCGCACCCATTCGAAGACCGTCCCGCCATTCTGCAGCGCCGCCATGGCATAAAGACTGCCGCCGACGCCGCGATAGCTGTTGTAGAACGGCTGCACCGCCGGCGTGACCCGGTCGACGACCGACATGATCTGGATGCCGGATCCCACCTGCAGCACCGTGGCGCCCGGGGTCAACTGGCCCATGCCCAGAAGGCAGGCGGCGGTATCGGACAGGCCCGCGGCAACAGGCGTGCCGGCCGGCAGGCCCAGTTCGGCCGCGGCGGCCGGGGTCAGCCGGCCTGCCACCGCATCCGAGGCGACCAGCGGCGCAAGCAAGCCCGGGTCGAGCGAAAGCGCCGCCATCATCGGCTCGGCCCAGCCATTGGCCGCCACGTCGTAGAGCAGCGTCATCGAGGCATCCGAGGGTTCGGTCGCCACCTCGCCGGTCAGGTGCAGCCGCAGCCAGTCCTTGGGCGACAGGATCCGGCGCGTCGCCGCAAAGACCTGCGGCTCGTTCCGCCGCAGCCACAGCAGCGACAGGCCGGCCATGCCGGGCACCACCGGATTGGCCAGCGGCCGGCGCAGCGCCTCGGGCAGGGCAAGGACCTCGGCCATCTCGGCCGTGGCGCGCTGGTCGGCCCAGAGGATGGCCGGGCGCAGCGGCCGCTGGTCGGCCCCCAGAACCACCAGCCCATGCGCCTGCCCAGACAGGCCGATGCCGCGGATATCGCCGCCGCGCCCTGCGGTTGCGGCGCGCACCGCCGCCACCGTACCCGCCCACCAGTCGGCCGGCGCGGTTTCGGCCTGCCCGGGCCGGGGTGACAGCACGGGATAGGCGCCCGAGGCCTCGGCCAGCACCTGCCCCGTCTCGTCGATCACCAGCGCCTTGACCGATCCGGTCCCAAGGTCGATCCCCAGAAACATCCCTGCCCCCTTCCCCGCCGGCGCCGCCGCGCCGCCGTCGCTACCCCAGAAGCCGCCCGGCCTCGGCCAGCACCCGCTCGGCCGTCAGGCCAAGCGCGCGGTAAACCTCGGGTCCCGGGGCCGAGGCGCCGAATCCCTCGACACCAATTACCGTGCCCGGGCCGCGCAGGAAAGGATACCAGCTTAGCGGCGAGGCCGCCTCGATGAAGATCGTGGGCACGCCGGGGGGCAGGACCGCCTCGCGCCAGGCAGCATCCTGGCGGGCGAAGCGGTTGGCATTCGGGATCGAGACCACCCGCGCGGCGCGGCCCTGGGCCGCAAGCGCCTCTGCCGCCTCCAGCGCCAGGCCAAGCTCGCTGCCCGTGGCCGCCAGCACGATCTCGGGCGGGCGGGCCGCCTCGCGCAGCACATAGCCGCCACGCCGGATCGCCGCGGCGTCATCGGGGCCATGGGCAAAGACCGCGCCGTCCTGCCGCGCCGCCACGATCACGCTCGGCCCCTGCCGCTTCATCGCCTGTTCCCAGGCGATCAGCGCCTCAAGCTCGGAGGCCGGGCGCCAGAGCGTCAGGCCCGGAACGGCACGCAGCGCAACCAGTTGCTCGGCCGGCTGGTGGGTCGGCCCGTCCTCGCCCACGCCGATGGAATCGTGGGAGTAGAGGAAGATCGACCGCAGCCCCATCAGCGCCGACAGCCGTACCGCCGGGCGGGCATAGTCGCTGAACACAAGATAGCAGGCGCCATAGGGGATCAGCCCGCCATGCGCCGCCATGCCATTCATCATGGCCGACATGCCGAATTCCCGCACGCCGTAATGCACGAAATTTCCCGTCAGGTCATCGGGGGTGATCGAGCGCGCCGCCGAGGTCCAGGCCAGCGTCGAATGCGAGACATCGGCCGAACCGCCGATGACTTCGGGCAGGTTGGCCAGCAGATTGCCCAGGACGCGGTTCGATGCCTTGCGGATCGGTTGCCGCGCGGGGGGCGCGTCAAGGATGCGCGCGGCCTCGGCTGCGACATGGGCGTCGAACCCCTCGGGCAGCAGCCCCGCGCTGCGGCGGAGAAGTTCGGCGGCAAGCTCGGGATGGCGCGCGCGATAGGCCGCGAACAGCGCCTCCCATTCGGCCTCGACCGCCGCTCCCCGGGCGCGGCCGTCCCAGGCCTGCCGGATGTCCTCGGGCACCACGAAGGGCGGATAGGGCCAGCCCAGGGCGGTGCGGGTGCGCGCGGCCTCTTCGGCGCCAAGGGGCGCGCCATGCACCTCTTCGCGGCCCTGTTTCGTCGGCGCGCCATAGCCGATGATGGTGCGGCAGGCGATCAGCGTCGGCCGGTCTGCCTCGGCCCGGGCCTCGGTCAGCGCCGCCAGCACCGCCGCGGAATCATGCCCGTCGACATCTGCGATCACATGCCAGCCCAGGGCGCGGAACCGCGCGGGCGTGTCGTCGGCAAACCAGCCCGCCGTCTCGCCGTCGATCGAGATGCCATTGTCGTCATAGACCGCGATCAGCTTGCCCAGCCGCAGCGTGCCGGCCAGCGAGGCGGCCTCCTGCGCCACGCCTTCCATCATGCAGCCATCGCCCACGAAGACATAGGTGTGGTGGTCGACCACAGCAAAGCCGTCGCGGTTGAAATCCTGCGCCAGCTTGCGCTCGGCCAGCGCCAGGCCGACGGCGGCGGCGAACCCCTGCCCCAGCGGGCCGGTGGTGATCTCGACCCCCGGCGTGTGGCCGCGCTCGGGATGGCCCGGCGTGCGCGAGCCAAGCTTGCGGTGATCCATCAGCTCCTCGACCGTCAGCCCGTAGCCCGACAGATGCAGCAGCGCATAGGTCAGCATCGAGCCATGCCCGTTCGATTGCACGAAACGGTCGCGGTTGATCCAGCCCGGATTGGCCGGGTTGTGGCGCAGGACATCGTTCCACAGCACCTCGGCAATATCGGCCATGCCCATGGCAGTGCCGGGATGGCCAGATTTTGCACGTTCAACGGTATCTATGGTCAGAAAACGGATCGCATTCGCCAGGTCGCGGCGTTCGGGCATGCCTTCCTCCGGGGTCGCAGCAGCAATTGTTATGTTGTACGTACAACACCCCGCGACCAGAGAGAAGCCGATTCTCCGATACGACGTCGGACGGCAGGTCGCAGGGCCGGCGAAGCAACGGACGACGGCCGGTGTTGGGCGGCGGGCGGCTGTGCCGGTGTCCGGCGGCTGTGCCAGTCACCAGTGGCTGCGCCAGTCACCAGTGGCTGCGCCAGTCACCAGTGGCTGTGCCAGGCCCGGAAACAGCAAAAGCCCCCGCGGTGATGCGGGGGCTTTTGCAAAGTGGCGCGGTTGACGGGGCTCGAACCCGCGACCCCCGGCGTGACAGGCCGGTACTCTAACCAACTGAGCT